>JAAKFS010000009.1 GCA_011064965.1 Chlamydiota bacterium | reverse complement strand
GCTAATGCTGAATAGACAACGAAGGTGTCTCTGTATTTTACTATTTGCGCTAAATAGTGAATAGACTCTGACTTTCCTATTTGTTCTATTAACTCTTCTTTCTCAGGAAGACCTTTTGTTGAATCAATACGAGCGAATAATTCATTTCGAACCCTGTCGGGAATTTCTTCTGCTTCCACCATATTATGAGAAATCCCAACGCTCTTTGCAAAAATTTTCCAAAATGTCCAGTCAGAGGCGATTCTACGGAAATCTCTACAGGTACCTGAAAGAGGTGCTCTCTCTTCTTCAGAAAGGAGACTGAAGATTTGAAGTAAAACTTCTTCTGGTAAGCATTGAATGGTATGTTTGTTTGGGGTCTTTGGAGAGTGGCTACCCTTACAGATCATTTGTCCACTAGAAACATCTGATACCGACATTTTAGACCTTCTATTTTTCACTTAATTATGTCATTTATTTTATAAAATGTCGAAATAAAATCTGATTGTTAACGTTAAATAGAAGTGTACCATTTCCGATAAGTAGAAATGACCTCTCCTAGTATTAAAAAAAATAATTTACTGTGAGGTTCCCTTTGAAAGGGCATCTAGCCCAGGGAGATGTCCAAATTCAATATATTCTAAACAGGCGCCGCCGCCTGTTGAAATATGAGAAAATTTTTGAGAAAGGCCGAGCTGATTGATCGCAGCGACCGAGTCACCCCCACCTACGATGGTGATGGCATTTAAGGTAGAGAGAGTTTTGGCTATCGCTTGTGTTCCATTTGCAAACCTGGGAAATTCAAAGACTCCTAGGGGGCCGTTCCAAAAGACCATTTTTGCTGCTTGAAGCTTTTCACCCCATAGCTCTCTTGTTTTTGGGCCGATGTCCATCCCTTCCCAGCCGTCGGGAATGCCTGAGGAGCTTGTGATGACTTGCTGATTTGCATCTTTGTCGAACGCATCGCTGATCACTAGGTCTTCAGGGAAATAAAGGGGGATGTTTTTTTCTTCAGCGCTTTTAAGAAAATCTAGGGCTTTAGGCATGAGACTCTCTTCACAAAGAGAATCGCCGATGGGGATCCCCCTAGCTTTGAAGAAGGTATAGGCCATTCCGCCTCCGATGAAGAGAGCATCCACTTTTGAGAGGAGGGAATGAAGGACGCCGAGTTTAGATGAGATTTTAGCTCCTCCGATTATCGCATAAAAAGGCTGGGGAGGATCAGAAAAGGATTTACCGAGAAAGTCGATCTCTTTTTGAAGGAGAAGTCCGGCGGCTGCCTTGTTTGGGAAGTATTGTGTGATGGTGGCGGTGGAGCTATGGGCTCGATGCGCTGTTCCAAAAGCATCGTTGACGTAGAAGTCTCCCAGTTTTGCGAGTTTTTCAGCGAAGGAAGGGTCGATTTCGGGTTTTTCTTCTGCTTCGTAGAAGCGCAAGTTCTCTAAAAGAAGAATAGAGCTAGGGGGGAGGGCCGCGCTGATCTGCTCCACCTCTTCTCCGATGCTGTCTGTGGCCATTAAAACCTCTTTGTGCAAGAGCTCGGAAAGGTGCTTGGCAATGGAGGCGAGGGAGAGCGTGGGATCTTTTTTTCCTTTTGGACGCCCAAGATGGCTCATTAGGATTACAGTTCCTCCCTTATCGAGGATCCACTCGATCGTTGGAATGGCTGCTTGGATGCGCGTATCGTCGGTGATTGTTCCGTCAGGGCTTAAAGGGACATTGAAGTCGACGCGAACGAGGACTTTTTTTCCTTGGAGGGGGAGGTCTTGGAGTTTAAGGATTTCGGTCATAGTTCTGAAAAAGGGTTAGCAGATTGTCGAAACTGTGACCCCTTTTTTCTTTTTTTTAGCTCAGAACGAATGGAAAAGAGTAGATCTTGATCGAAGTCTTTATTGGCTGCCCAGCGTAAGTACTCGACGGGGATATCGGCAAAAGGTTGCCCTTTGTGCTTGCCAAGGGGCATAGCCTTCATAAGGATTGGTTTTTCCAACCGCCTTTGCAGCTCTTCAGTTTTCTTAAACCCGTCGGAGAGGTATTTGAAGACATCGATATTAACGATCACATCGCTCATGGCCCGGTGAGCTCCCTCGTCAGCGATATTGAAATGCTGTCGAAGTCGTTCTAATGAGTTAACGGGGCACTGTCCATAGAGGCGTGCCATTCGCAGTGTGTCGAAGAAGGGGTTTCCTTGAAGAGTACAGGGAATCTGGTTTCTCTTTGCCTCTTCTGAAATGAACGCAATGTCGAGCTGGATTCCATGCCCCACAATGATTTGGTTTCTCGCCATTTCGAGGACCTTGGGGAGAATTTCGGCGACTTTGGGTTTCCCTGCGACCAACTGATCGGTAATGTGGTGGATATCGATCGTGAGTTGTGGGATGGAAATTTCTGGATCGATGAGCGTCTGATAGCTGTCGAGGATTTCATCAAAGGTGAACTTGACGACCGCGATTTCAATGAGCCGATCTGTCGTTGGTTCGAGTCCGGTTGTTTCACAGTCAATGCAAACGAAAGAGTCTTTAGCTAGCAATCCCATGTTCAATTCTTTTGATGAGAAGGTTGCGTCCCTTCGATTCCTTGATAGAGTATTCTATCGGTTCTAAAGGTTTATCACCGATTTCTTTCGAGAGCAAGATTTTATTTTTCTCGACTTGAGCGGCTCTCGCATTCCTTTTCAGCTTGTCTCCTTTTGTGAAAACGATGAGGAGGTCTCGTTTGTAGTGCAAAGCCCACTTGGCGAATGCAATGTCATCTTTTGTCGGAGGATGGCGCAGGTCGCAGAGGAGAAGGATCAATTTGAGGCACTCACGTTTTTCTAGGTATTCATCGATCAGCCTTCCCCATTTTTCTCTCTGGTTTTTAGAAACCTTAGCAAAGCCGTATCCCGGGAGGTCGACGAGGCAGATTCGCTCTTCGATGGAGAAGAAGTTGATCGTTTGTGTCTTACCGGGAGATCTTGAGACCTTCGCTAAATTTTTATGGTTTGTTAGGTGGTTGATAAGGGAAGATTTCCCAACATTAGAACGCCCAACGACTGCAACTTCGGGAAGGGGCTTTCCTGAAACATCCAGGAGACGAGGAAAGTGCTCAGGAGCTACAGCAGAGAGTAGGAATTTAGCTTTCGCAAACATCGATTTTTCTCCTCCCATTCTCTAAATGGGATAGTGTAACAGTGAGGGTGTTCTTCGGTAGGATAGAAGCGATCCTCTCAGGCCATTCGATGAGGCAGATCCCCCCTTCGCTAAAATAGTCGAGAAACCCCATTTGGGTGAAGTCGCTAGCATTTTGGAGGCGGTAGAGGTCGAAGTGAAAAATAGGTGGGGTCGCTTCGTATGTGTGCAGATAGGTGAACGTTGGAGAGGGGATCTCGTCCATGCTTAAAGAGGTAAGCTCAGTGATTATTCCTTTGACGAGAGTGGTTTTTCCCGCTCCGAGATCGCCGAAGAGGGCAACAAGGCTGCCAGGAAGAAGAGTACGAGCGAGACGCATCCCCTCGCGTTGGGTCTCAGAAGGAGAAGAGGTAATCATCAAGCTGTGGCTTCTTCTTCGAGCCACCCACCGACAAATTTTGAGAATTCAGGCACTTCAGAAAGTGCTTCAACGAAGGCAGAGATCTTCTCTTCCTGGAGTTGCTCTTGAATGAAGTGAAGGAAGCTTTCATCCATCTGAAACCGGTTCTGACTGGGGACCTCGACGAGAGTGATCGATCTGATCTGGTTCTGGACAAAGTCTTCGATCACAGCGTTTGTGCTATTAAAAAGTTTTCCTGTAACAGCTGAAGAATAGACGGTTTTTGCAATGGGCGCCTTTCTTTCGACAATGTAATTTTTGATCATTTCGGGGTCTTCAGAAATAAAAAATCTCTTAACACGAAGGCCATCAATACGCTCGGTATTTTCTGGACAGGAGGAGACCCAGTCGTAAATGGCATCTTGCGGATTGGGATGAGTGTTATTCCCAAAGACTTTTCCTGTGAAGGGGCAAATGTAAATCTTTGTGGTCTGCTGGTTAACGCTCTCTTTTTGGAATTGGATCTTAATCTCTGTCTCTCTCCAGAGTTTCCCCTCATCTTCCAAGGACTTGATGAGCTCTTCTTTCCCTTTAAATATCTTTTTTTCTCGAATAAAAATGACAGGGTTTATTTTTATTTTTTTTTCAAGAAAATAGAGAAAGGTTGTAATCACGTCAGCCTTTTTATTTTTCTTGAGGAACTTGAGTAGTTCTTCTTTTAAATTATCTGAAATCTTCATTTTTCTCCTCCGATCTATGCGCCGGCTCGTAAAGCTCCAGTTTGACTCCAAATTTGGATGAGTTGTAAAAGGTCTATCCTCAATGGATAGGGAATATCCAACGGATTCTCACTGGTAATTTGCCCTTTAAAGCGAGTTTTATCACTTGCTATGCGTCATAGAATAATCCATTTGGTTGTTGAGGGCTACCTTTTTTTCCTCGTTTGCCCCTCGCTTTCTAGAAATTATTTAGTGTCAGAGGTAAATAGACAAATAATAAATTTCTTGATTGATTTTTGAATCACTATTGGTGTACACTAGAAAGTTCATTCTTTATTAACGGAGGGGTTTCGTATGACGACACTATTAGAAAAAACAATGGTCATTGAAGAGATCGATGTTCCTGGGTTTTATAAGGTGCTGAAGGCCGAAGATGCAAAGAGTGGCCTGAAGGCAATCATTGCCATACACAGTATGGACTTAGGGCGCGCAGCCATGGGTGGGACCCGTATCTACCCTTATCCAGACTTCAAAGCCGCTTTAACAGATGTCAAGAGACTTGCCAGGGGGATGACACATAAGTCGGCCGCATCTCAATCGGGATGGGGAGGAGGTAAGAGTGTCATCATCGCTGATCCGAAAACTGAAAAAACACCTGCACTTCTCGCCGCCTTTGGTGAATTTGTCAACTCGCTTAAGGGAGAGTACATCTGTGCGGAAGACTCTGGGTGCAATCCCGATGACCTACTCATTGTTGCCAAGCACACCCCTTATGTCGTTGGTCTTCCCCATGAAAAGAGCAGTGGGAATCCCTGCCCATTCACTGCATGGGGTGTTTTCCGCGGCATTCAGGCGGTTATGCATCAACTCTTTGGATCTGATTCCCTAGAAGGAAAAAGAGTTGCGATCCAAGGCCTTGGAGGCGTAGGGCTCCGTCTTGCTGAGCTTCTCTTTTGGCGCGGGGCAAAACTCATTGTGACCGATCTAAATCAAGAAGCAGTTGATTTCGTAGTTAAAAACTTCAGCGCAAAGGGAGTTGCTCCCGATGCAATTTACGATGAGCCTTGCGAGGTATTTTCTCCATGTGCACTTGGCGGAGTGATCAACACTGCGACAATTGAACGTCTTCGTTGCAGAGCCATTGCAGGTGCTGCGAACAACCAGCTCCTTACCGACGCTGACGGAGAAGAACTCCGCAGACTAGGGCTTCTCTATGCTCCCGATTTTGTGATCAATGGAGGAGGGCTTGTGAATGTGACCGAAGAGACAAAAGAGAGGGGATACAACCCCGTCGAATCCCGGAACAAAACGGATAAAATCTACGATCAGCTGAGACTCATCTTCGACATAGCTGAACGGAATGGCATTTCAACACAAAAAGCGGTGATGCAACTTGTCGAATACCGACTCCAATATGGAGTTGGAAAGCGAAACGACACGATTTTCATGCACCATGCAAATTTGAGATATTAGCATAAAAGCATGCAGACAATTGCAGAGAAACTGCATGGGGAATTTGCCCGTGCATTGCAAGAGGCATTTGGGGCTGAGCTTTCCGCTCAGCGCCCCCTTTTAGAGCCTAAAATTTCCCAGGCCACCCAGCCCCAATTCGGGCACTACCAGTGCAATAATGCCCTCGAGCTATCAAAAGCTCTCAAGAAAAATCCCAGAGAGATTGCAGAGGTGATCATCAAACACCTCGACTCGCCCGTGATCGAAAAGCTCGAAGTTGCTGGGCCTGGCTTCATCAACATCACTCTGAAGAAAGACTTTTTGGCTAAAGGGATCGAAGCGCTGCTAAAGGATTCCCATTTTGGGGTCCCAATGGTCCCAGAAAAAAAACGGGTCATTGTCGAGTTCTCCTCTCCAAATATTGCAAAAGAGCTCCACGTGGGTCACCTCCGTTCCACGATTATCGGGGATTGTATTGCCCGTCTTTTAGAATTTCTTGGAGTAGATGTGCTTAGACTCAATCATATTGGAGATTGGGGAACTCAGTTTGGAATGCTCATCGCTTACTTAAGAGCCTACCAACCTGAGTTTTTAAAGGAGGAAGAGAAAGCCGATCTTGCGCAGCTGATGGAGTGGTACCGCGCCTCGAAAAAAGAATTCGATGCAAACCCCGACTTTAAAAAGCTCGCTCAGTTAGAGGTGGTTCGCCTACAGGGAGGAGATGAGGCTTCACTCGAGGCCTGGGAGATGATCTGCGATGTTTCTCGAAGTGCCTTTAAGGAGATCTACCGCCTCCTCGATGTTCGCTTAGAAGAAAGAGGAGAGTCGTTCTACAACCCCTACCTAGCAGAGGTCGTCTCTGACCTCGAAAAGAAAGGCCTTGTCACCCTCTCCGATGGGGCCAAGTGTATTTTCCTTGATGGATTCACAACAAGGGAGGGGACCCCTCTTCCTATGATCATTCAAAAGTCTGACGGGGGCTATAATTACTCCACGACCGACATGGCTGCCATGCGCCACCGGATAGAACAAGAAGGAGCAGAACGGATCATCGTTGTCACCGATGCTGGGCAGAGTCTCCATTTTCAGATGATCACACAGGCTGCGGAAAAAGCGGGCTACCTCGATCCAAGCAAGGTCCAGTTCGATCATGTCCCCTTTGGAGTGGTATTGTCACCCAGCGGGAAGAAATTTAAAACCCGTGAAGGGGGAACAGAGAAGCTGATCGATCTGATTACTCGTGCAATAGGCCGTGCGAAAGAGATCTTTCAGGAGCGTCTGCCTGATGCGACGCCGGAGGAGATTGACAGCTTAGGAACGATCTTGGGTGTTGATGCGATCAAGTACGCCGATCTTGCCTCCCATAGAGTTAAAGACTATGTCTTTAGCTATGACCGGATGCTCCGTTTTGAAGGGAATACCGCTGCCTTTCTTCTCTATGCTTACGTACGTATCCAGGGAATCAAACGGAAAGTGGGCAAAGAGATTGAGCCCCTCATCGAAACCGCTTCGATTTCCCTTACTGATCCGACCGAAGTCGCTCTCGCTCTTCAGTTGCTCCGTTTCGGAGAGACGTTAGAGGCGATGGCCAGAGATCTTCTTCCCAATCGGCTGGCCGAGTATCTCTATCAGCTTGCAGAGAAATTTCATGCTTTTTTTAGGGATTGTCGTGTCGAGGGAGATGCGCAGGAAGAGAGCCGTCTGCTTCTTTGTGAGGCAACCGCTCGCATCCTGAAAAAAGGACTGGAGATCTTAGGACTCAAAACTCTCCCTAGGATGTAGTCCGACTGGCCTCGAGTTTTAGCGTTGTCCTCTCGATGGTAGCACCGAGCGAAGCGAGCTTTTCAGCAAGATTCTCATAACCGCGATCGAGATAATGAAGCCCCGAGATCGTGCTCTCCTCTTTGGCGATAAGAGCTGCAAGGACGTAGGCGAACCCTGCCCGAAGATCAGGGACGTCGATCTCTTTTCCTACGAGAGGAGTTGGTCCTTTGACAATGATGCTGTGCTCGAAGCACTGCGAAGAAAAACGGCAGGTTTTTCCACCAAGGCAGTGGGTGAAAAGCTCGATATCGGCTCCCATCTCTTTGAGCGTTGCCGCATAACCAAAGCGATTCTCATAGATCGTTTCATGAATGATTGAGACCCCGTCCGCTTGCGTCATTAAGACGACGAAGGGCTGTTGCCAGTCAGTCAAGAAGCCAGGATGGACATCTGTTTCAATATGCAGCCCCCCTTGCAGTGGGCCTTGATAGAAAAATTCAATCCCATTGTTCTTTGCGGTGAATCCTCCACCGAGTTTTCTGATCTTATTGAGGAAGGTGATCATGTGCGCATGCTGCGCCCCTTCCACAAATACCCGTCCCTTGGTGCTGATTGCTGCCATCCCAAGAGAGGCAGCTTCAATCCGATCGGTGATGACAGTGTGTTGCACTTCATAGAAGGTGCGGGTTTCTTCGATCCGGATGGTCCGATCGACATCGACGAAGATGACAGCTCCGAGTTTTTGCAGAAAGAGGATCAGATCGATGATTTCAGGTTCGATCGCAGCATTACGAATGAGCGTTGTCCCCTTTGCTCGGACAGCAGCTAAGATAGTATTCTCTGTTGCTCCAACCGATGGAAAAGGGAGGGAGATTTCAGTTCCTTTAAGCCCATTGTGAGCTTGGGCGAAGTAAGCACCCTCTTTTCTCATTTCTCGGTATTCGATCGTTGCTCCGAGTTTTTCCAGGGAAGCAATATGAAAATTAATCGGACGGGGCCCGATTTTACACCCACCAGCGGTGGGTACGATGATGGACTCATTTGTGCGTCCAAGAAGCGCTCCAATCATTAAAATGGGGACTCGATTGGCCCCGGAAAATCGTTGGGGGATATAGGAAGTTTTGAGTTCTTTCGTTTGAATCTCTAGAGTGCGTTCTTCTTTGTCCCAGGTGATTTCACTTCCGATCTCTTTGCAGAGCTCGACTGTGATTTCTACTTCCTGGATATTGGGGACATTGAAAAAGATACACTTTTTCTCGGATAGAAGTGAGGCGACAAGCAGTTTGGTGATGGCATTTTTTGCCCCTGCTGCTCGCACAGTTCCCTTAAGAGCGCTACCGCCTGTGATCTTCAAAACTTCCTTAGTCATCTCAGCCCAAATGTAAAGTTTACGCGCCTTTTAAGTACACGAGAAATTAGAAGAGAGCGTCGAGAGTGAGTTGGCTATTTACAGAACTCAAATAATGTGCATTTTCTTTTGCTCCGTAGGGGGTAATGAGCGTGACGAAAAGAGCCTTTTTTGTTTTTGTCCGCTCGCGAAAAAGAGAGCTTTTTTTTGCTAGTTCTTGTGCATATGATTTTGACACGACAAACTCTGACAGGTGGAATTTGATTTCGCATAGATTGATGCATTGATCTGCCCGATCGATAACAAGATCAATCGCGCCCTCTTTTTTTCCGTTGGAAAATGCATGCCAATATCCTGTTGAGGAAGTGACCGCGCCGATTTGAAGGGCATCTTTGATCCGAGATATATGTTTCTGACAGAGGCTTTCAAAAGCAAACCCTGCCCATGACTTCCAGGAAGGAGAGGCTTGTTGCTTGATCCAATAGTCTTTTTCTACTCCTTGTAAGAGAGTGCTTTTCACGGGCTCTATCCAATTGAGATAAAATAGGCTGTATTCATCACTTAAGTAATAACATTTGTCTCGGGCTTTTTTGCCAACTTCTGGAAGAGCCATCAAAAATCCTGAGGCTTCGAGTTCTTCTAATATTTTTTGCGATCTGCTACTGCTTTTGATCCCTGCTTGCTTCAGCAAATCAAGACGATTAAGACCATGTCGTTTTTTTGAAAGAATGCGCACAATCTGAAGATGGGATTCAGCATCTTGAAAAAGGGAATAATACAATTTATGGAACTCCATCAACAGTGGAGACTGCGGTCTGAAACAAATATTATGAATATTCTGTGTTGCAGATAGCCCCCCCCTCAAGATAAGAGAGATATTTGGGAATGCCGCCTGTCACCATATAAATTTCACAAATCTGTTTTCTAGGAAGATCGATCCCATGCGCGATCAGATATTCTTCAACTTCAGCGAGATTAAAGGGAAGAAGACGTAAATGTGCACTGAGTCGACCATAGAGACCTCCCGTATTATTGATCACCTTATTAAGCATCCATGAGGCTGCGGATCCAGATACAATGAGAAAGACATTACTCATAGAAGAGAGATGGCGATTCCATGCATAATCTAGAGCGGATAAAAATCCAGATCTGGAAGTGGCAAGCCAAGGGAGCTCATCGAAAAAGAGAATCACTTTTTGGTCTGTTTTGAGTTTTTTAATGTTTTCGATGAGCTGTTGAAAGGCTTCCCTCCAACTCTTTGGTCTTAAGGGTGATGAAGCGTTTTTGAAGAGCGCGCAATGCTCCACATGGAAATTTTCAAGCTGTTCTTTTGTTTGGGTGTTGAAAGACCCGGTCACTTCGAAGTAGATCCCTTTTCCCTTAAAAAATTCTCTGACGAGAAAGGTTTTTCCTACACGTCTTCTCCCATAAATAGCGAGAAACTCAGCTTTATTGGAGCGGTAGAGCCTATCTAGAATTTCTTTTTCTTCTCTGCGCCCAACCAGTATTTCTGCTTTCTTTTCCATGATGACTCTCTTGGTGAGGTAAAACCCCTTTAGACCCCTAAAATGGCATTATCTCCATTTTTGAGGACGCGTCATTTCACCTTGCAGGTGAGTTGCCTAGAAAACTGTTTGTCTTGGAGGCGGAGAGGAAGGAGCCCTTCTACTTGGGAAGAAGTGTAGGAGAGCTCGAGGCAGGCCCCAGGGAAATGCAGACGCTTATGCTCTAGAGCGACCCAGCCCATTGTCTTGCGGGCATTGATCTCAACGATTGGGTGGAGCCTTGGCTGATCATTGTCCAGATAGACCATTGCGTCGAAGCCCACCTCTCCAAAATAGCCAAGCTCAGCCATCTCTTTGAGTACTTCTCTAGCTTTTTTCTTTTGGGTGTTGATTTCTTGCTCCCGTTTTTTCTCTATGAGAGTATCCCCGACCCTGTTGCCAATATGAGTACCGCTTGGTCCTGTAGTTAAAAATGTAACGCCGAGGTAGGTGATCTTTTTCTGGGGAGAGATCGACCACTGAGTGCTAAAGTCGAAGAGTTTATCTAGCCAAGGCTCAGCGAGTACGGGAAGTCCTTTATTCCATTGAATTTTGCAGAAGGTTTCTGCTTTTGGCGAATCGGAAAATAGTGAGCCCTTGCCGGCTGTGCCAAAACAGCTTTTAAGAATGCATTTTGGTGGGATGGGGTCATTGTTAAAGAGGAGAGTTGCTCCTGGGAGAGGGCTCTTTTCAAAGCTGTATTGTTTGGAGTTGACTCTTTGGACGATTTCCCAAGGAGGGATTTCATAGAAGTGGCCATGAGCATCGGCCCATTTTTTTATGAGAGAAGAAGCTCCCCATGTGATGATTTTTTGCTCTGGGGGAATATTTTCTTCGAGGACAAGGGAGGGAGAACTTTTTTCTAAAGGCAGATCTGTGACGAAGATCTTCTCTTCTGAGTGAGCATAGGCTAGGGGAAGAAACTGCAGTTGCCAGATGATGGGATTCATTTGGAGTGCTTTTTTTAAGTAAGGGGGAGTGTCGCCTGCGAGCTCCCACTCAAAGAATGTATTGCAAATATGGAGATTTGACAGACTCAAGTTGCTATCTCCTTTTCTCTAGGCGTCAACGAGCTGTTTAGATATAAGATTCGAGAGGAACACCATATGCATGCATATGGAGGACGATCGAAGCGAGGTAGATAAATAGTGTAGTCAGCATAGAGGAAAGATGGGTAGCAACTTGAGTTTGACATTGATCACCTTAATGAGCCATTATTTAGTTTGATGAAAAAAAGAATCAATATCGTTCTTCTTTTTGGTGGAAAATCGATCGAACACGAGGTTTCTCTGCAGTCAGCTCGCTCTATTCTAGAAGCTCTCGACAAGGAAGTCTATAATCCCATTTTAATCGGAATTGATAAAGAAGGCAGCTGGCATCGGTATGAGTCGTCCGATTACGTGATCAATGAGAATGACCCGAAGCGGATTGCACTAAGTGGAAACAAGAGATCCATCCCGAGTTTATATAAACTGAGGGAGAAGCAAAACATCGACGTGGTCTTCCCAATACTGCATGGCCTTCTCGGGGAAGATGGAACGGTGCAGGGATTATTGAGGCTTCTGGGACTCCCTTTTGTAGGGGCAGATGTTCTTGGTTCAGCGATCGGAATGGACAAGGATGTGATGAAGCGTCTCTTAAGAGATGCGGATATTCCCGTTGCCGATTTTCGTGTTTTTCATATGCATCAGCGCCATCTGATGAGTTATAAACAGATCACAGAAGAGATAGCCCCTCCTTTTTTTGTGAAGCCAGCAAATGCAGGTTCCTCCATTGGGATTAGCAAGGTGAAGGATGAGTCGGAGTTTGAAGAGGCGATTCACTTAGCGTTTCAATACGATAGGAAAATTCTTATTGAGAAGGCGATTGAGGGACGTGAGTTCAACTGTTCGATTCTAGGCAATGAACACCCGATCATCTCTCTTCCCTGTGAGATCATTCCAAGAGGAGAATTTCATTCGTATGCGTCTAAGTATATCGATCCCGAGGGAGCGGAGTTTTTGATCCCTGCTAAGCTCACTCCTGAGGAGCTGTCAAATGTGCAAATGCGGGCCTTAGAGACCTATCGAGTTCTTTGTTGTGAAGGATTTGCCAGGGTCGATCTGTTTTTATCTAAGGATGGAGAGGTCTATGTGAACGAGCTCAATACGATCCCCGGGCTCACGCGGATGAGTCCTTACGCCAAGATGTGGGAGGCGAGTGGCCTCCCTTATAATCAGCTCATCGACCGGCTCATTCGTTTAGCAATGGATCGGCATGAAAAGCAAGAGGGACTTTGTACCCATTTTGATCTACAGCAAATCGAAGAGGAGTTATGGGCCAAGACGTAAAGTATCCGATCTTGCGGGTAGGAATTGGACAGGATAGTCATCGTTTTCTTCCCAGTGATTCTTCGAAGATGTGCATCATTGCCGGGGTGATTTTTGAAGATGTTCCTGGACTCTCCGCCGATTCAGATGGGGATGTGGTTTTCCATGCGATATGCAATGCGATCACCTCTGTAGCGGGTGTTCCCATTTTGGGGGGTGTGGCGATCGAGCTCTGTCATAAAGATGGGATCACTGATAGTCAGGTCTATCTTGAGAGGGCACTTGAAACTCTTGGTAATCAGAAGATCCAGCATCTCTCGCTTTGCATTGAAGGAAAGAGACCGAAGTTTCAGGCTAGGGTTGACGAGATGAGGGGAAATATTGCTAAGGTGATGGGGCTTGAGGTATCTCAGGTTGGGCTTACGGTCACTTCTGGTGATGGACTCACCGATTTCGGGTGTGGGGATGGGTTGCAGTGTTTCTGTTCTCTCACTACCATAGAAAGTAGGTAAGAGAAGAGCTGTTATATCCGAATTTGTATCTAATGATTGATCATTTTCAAGTTAGTCCTTGTTGATATGCTCAAGGAGAATTCCTATTTGATCAGGCGATGGAAGCTCATTCTCCCATTCTTTAGGCAATTTAGCCATGGTTTTATAAGCAGCTACACCGATTGGCTTCTTAGTTTCTTTTAGAGAATACTCAACCACCATCCTATTTTTTTCCTTACAAAGAATGATTCCTATCGATGGATTTTCATCTTTAAGTCTCACGGTATCATTGAGCACAGAAAGATAAAATTGCATTTTCCCGATGTATTCTGGGATAAATGGACCGATCTTCAGCTCTATTGCAACAAGGGACTTGAGTTTTCTATGATGAAGCAGAATATCAATAAAAAACTCTTGACCGTCAACCTCTAAGCGATACTGAGATCCCATAAAGGTATAGACATTTCCAACTTCTCTTAAGAAGTCTTCAATATTGCCCACAATAGCTCGCTCTAATTCATATTCGCTATGCTCTTTCCCTAATTCTAGAAAACCGAATGCATATTCATCTTTTATCGCCAATTTTGCCTCTGGTTGCATCTTCTCTGGAAGATTCTTGTCGAAATTTGTCTGGCTGAGCATCATTTTTTCATATGTCTTATTATCTATTTGGTTCAGTAGGACTCGATAACTCCAGTGATTTCTCTTGGACATTCTTATATAAAACTCACGCTCTAGAGAGTCTTTGCACTTTTCCAAAATATATATATGGTGAGTCCAGCTAACTTCTGCCAGCAGTGCTGTCAGTTTTTCGTTTCCATTGTAAGAAAGATATAAGTCTCGCATTCTCCAAAGGTTGCGTGATGATAGTCCTTTCATGCCATGGAAAGATTTTTGAAGATCTATGGCGAATTGTTCTACTACTGAGGTTCCCCAGGAATCCGCTTGTTGCTGGTCGTGAATTGTCCTGCCTATTTCCCAATAGATTGAAATTAGTTCCCGATTGACGTTGGAAAGAGCTCTTAGTTGAGCTTTTTTGATTTTGTCCTTGATGTCTGCTAGGACAATCCTATATCCCTTTGGTAAAATATTTGTAGAATCTATTGATTTTTGAGTAACAACTCTTTTCGTATTAACCATTGGAGTTCCTTCCAATTTCCTTTTCAAACAAAAGCCGAATTCCTTCACAGAAGAGAGCCGACTTATCGGTTTTTCTTTTTTCTCTGAGCCTTTTTATAAAGAGCTCGTTCAAAAGCGTTTCTTCATCTTCAGTCATATAGACAGTGGCCTTGGTCTTTTTTTGCGCTGGAGAGTCTTTTCTTTTCATGATCGATCCTAAAAGTAAGAGTGATAATGCCATTATCATTCAAGGAAGTCAAACCGCTTTATGGATTTAATGGTTTAATGTTTTGCAGGTTGGTTTAACAGTCACTTCTGGTGATGGACTCACCGATTTCGGGTGTGGGGATGGGCTGCAGTGTTTTTGCTCTCTCACAACAATTGAATATCAGTAAACGTCAAGGAGATAGCGCCCTGCTTTTTTGAGGGCTTTGAGCCTCTCTTTGGCTTCTTCTTCGGCTATATTCCCCATATCAGCGAGGATCTGAATGAGCGTCTTGTGGACATCCTTGGCCATGACTTTTGCATCGCCGCAGACGTAGAGATGAGCACCACGGTTTATCCACTCGTAGAGCTCTTTTTTCTGTTCGAGCATTCTATGTTGGACGTAAGTTTTTTCTTCTCGGTCTCTGGAGAAGGCGGTGTGGAGACGAAGAGAGGGGATCTGTTCCCACTCTTCGCGGTAGAAGAAATCAGTCGAGGCATTTCTCTCTCCAAAAAAGAGCCAGTGTTTCCCGGAAGCGGAGTGATGGAGCCTTTCTTGGAGGAAGGCCCGAAATGGAGCGATCCCTGTCCCTGGCCCAATCATAATGAGATCGGTTGCGTGATCTTCAGGGAGCCGGAAGTGGGGGGCGGGTTGAACAAAGAGGGGGATGGGTGTCTCTTCTAGTTCTGCTAGGTGGCAGAGGAAGTGGCTTGCTACGCCGTAGCGTTTTTCTCCATTTTGATCCCACGTGAAGAGAGCCACAGTGAGATCGAGCTCATGCTCGGAAGTTTTGCGGGAGGAGGCGACTGAGTAGAAGCGGGGGAGTAGGGGACCAAATCGGTCACAGAGCTCTTGAAGGGGGAGTTTGCTTTTGGAATACTCTCTGAGAAGGTGGAGGGGATCGGAGGAGGAGAGAAAGGCTCTGAGTCTCTCTTTATTTTCAGGGAGAAGGAGGTCGGTGATTTTTTGCGATGTCGATGGGCACTCTTCACATGCATGGATCAGTTTGAGGAATGATGAGGTGATCCGCGCTAGATTGGCGCGGCTTTTTAGGAAAGATTCGAGGGTGATCTCATTGCCGGAGCGTTTATGGATGATCTTATCACTGGGAGAAGCATTCATCGCTTCGATGAGGTGGGAGACAAGAATGGGATCATTTTGTGCATGGATACCAACCGAGTCTCCCGGGTGAAATTCAATGGGGAGATCTCGAATATCGAGGGTGACATGCCAGGTGTCTTTGCTCGACTCATTTTTAGTGAGAGGGTAGCGCTTTTTTAGTTTTGCTAGAGCTGGATGTTGACGGGTGATTTTTTCCATAGACAAAAGAGCGAAAGACCTAGTATTTAAAGAGTATTATGAATGTTGTTGTTTGGATCACAGTCCTTTCCATTTTTTTATCGGGTTGCGGTAGCTACGGCTATCATCCTCACTACATCATTTCACAGGATGATGCTGTGGAAGAGGTAGTGGAAGACGTTCGCTAGTCGATCTCTACTGAGAGGGTGTATGCGAAATCATTCCACTGCACACGAAAAGCTATCTTTTCTCCTATGAGAAGCTCTTCGAGCTGCACCAACTCTACTTAAGTTTGCTTCGCTCTCCAGAGCATTCTCCTAGGAAAAAATCTTGGCTTCTTCCAGTGAAAGCATTTCACATACACCCTCTTATAGATCGTGGCACTCTTTTTTTTGCCATGCCTTGGTGAGGGCTGACAGTTTTTTATTGGAGATTCCTCCAAGGAACTCTATTGCGGCTAGTAAGCGGGCTCTCGTTCTGTCTTTTCCTAAGATATCTACAGAATCAAAAAGGGGAGGCCCCTGTTTTTTTCCGGTGATGGAGGTGAAGAGGATGGGCATGACGATTTTTTTGTGGTTCACTTCAAATGCTTGGGCCACGTCGTGAGAGGCCTGCTCGATTCCAGCCCTTCCCCAATTCTCCTGTTCTTCCATGCTCCAGATGATGCATTGGAGGATGAAAGCAGAGCGATCTCCAGGTATTCCCTTGGGACTGAGAAGTTCTTCGGTTAGGGGGATATGGTTGATGAAAAAGAAGCTGCACAGTTCCATGAACTCCCCGAATGTTTTGATCCGGGTATGGCAAAGGGCCATCACTCTTTGCATCACTGTATCGGAAAATCCCCAGTCGTGGATTTTGTTCCAAAGCTCTGACTCGGGAATGGTATTGATGATGTACTGTTGATTGAGCCAGTCCAGTTTTTGCAAATCAAAAAACGCACCGGAAACGCCGATTCTTTTTGGGTCGAAAGCTTTGATGAGCTCATCGAGTGTATAGACCTCTTGGTCGCCTGGCATGCTATATCCCATCAGAGAGAGAAAGTTGAGGAAGGCCTCGCTTAAGTAGCCGCTGTCTCGGTAATAGAAAATCGAAGTGGGGTTCTTTCTTTTGGAGAGTTTTTTTCCATCTCGCCCCAATAGTAGGGGCATGTGCATAAAGATGGGTGGCTCCCATCCGAAGGCATCGTAGAGCATCACGTGTTTTGGTGTTGAGCTCATCCATTCGTCTCCACGGATCACGTGGGTGATTTTCATTAGGTGGTCGTCGACGACATTGGCGAGGTGGTAGGTGGGGAATCCATCCGATTTAAGGAGGATCTGATCGTCGACATCGGCCCAAGGGACGACGACTTTTCCTTTGATCCCATCTTCGTAAGTGCATTCTCCTGTCAGAGGGACTTTGAGGCGGACGGTATAGGGCTGCTTTGCATCCTCTCTTTCCTTGATCTCTTGTGGGCTGAGGTTGCGGTACCTTCGATCATAGCCGCTGCGCCCACCGGTCTTCTTGGCAACTTCGCGCATTTCAGAGAGTTCTTCAGCCGTGGCGAAGCATTTATAGGCTTTTTCGGTGTCGAGGAGCTTTTGGCAGTACTCTCGGTAGATCTCAGTTCTCTCCGATTGGCGATAGGGACCAAAATCTCCCCCCTTATCGGGGCCTTCATCCCAGTCGATTCCTGCCCAACGCAGGGACTGGTAGATCTTTTCTTCATACTCGGGGCGGGAACGAGATTGATCGGTATCTTCCATCCGCAGGAGAAATGTCCCCCCAAAATGGTGGGCGAATACGAGGTTGAAGAGGGACATATAGGCTGTTCCCACATGGGGATCGCCTGTTGGAGAGGGGGCTATACGGGTTCTTACTGTCATAATCTAGACAAGTATAGACCCTAGCTCCCTTTTTTTGAACCTAGGAAGAGGGATTGTCGCGCTAGCGGTATTAGATTCTTTTTGGACTCCTCGACGAGCCTATTGTACTGGCTCATGCAAACCGCCCTTTTCAGCCGCTCATCAGGAGGAAATCGGGTAGGGCTTTTTTTATGAATTTTTAATCTGCGTGAGGCCTTTAGGAACACAGGAAAAAACTTACGAAGGCCAAAGTTTGCGCGTAATAGCTCTATGTGAAGATTTTCTTCTATCCATGGATTCTTTGGCTTCAACGCAAGCCCTTTTTCGGCATTTTTGATGGCAGAGTCGTAGTTCTTTTGCTCTATTTGCGCGCGAGCAGTAGTCAAAATAAGCCTAGCTTGCATTTGAGGATCAGTAGTTTGTGAAAGCGCGGTTTGAGCAATGACTTTTGCGTTTTCATATTGGCCTTTTCTCAGTGCTTCCTTACATTGAGCTAAAGATAAAAGAGAAATTTCATCTGCCGTACTTGTCACACGATGGGTAAGATCGCGCGGTTTTTGAAATGGTTGAGAAAGTGTAGCTATTGCCAGAGAGGCCAAATCTGATCCTGTCGTGACGCTATAGGATGCAAATGTAGATATTGATTGTCCTAATGAAAATAGAGTATTACTTATGATTCCTATCATAGGATTCGCCTTTTAATAAAGAGGCAACGATAATAACATTAAAATTTAATAAAAAGCTAGGATTAACTGGTTAGGCAGAAAGGTTTTAAGTCTTTTTATGGCAAAGGCTTAGGGATTACCCGCCAGCGGCTTGCTGGTAATCGGGCTCGAGCTCGCCATTTTCTTGCATGAGGAGGAGAAGGTCCTTCATGATGTTGGTCGCTTCAATGTACTGAAGATCTGAAATCCCAAAACTCTCCATTTCTTCAGAAATCTCATCCTTGGTATCGGAGATGGCCTTTAGGAAGTTTTGGTAGTTTTTGTTTTGCTCAATTCGCAGCATGGAGTTTCTTTTAAGTGTTTCTATATAAGGTTCATAAGTTGTTAGAATGGGTTGGAGATTGAACTTATAGAGCCGCTCGATTTGCTTTCGGTGGATAGGTGGGACATCGGCGAGATCGTCGATAAAACTGGGCTTGATCCGATCGTTTTCGAGGGGGTACTTGGTATACATCTCTCCGATTTTCAGTCCAGAGTAGATCCCGGGAACAATGATATCTGGTTTAACTCCAACAAGTTGAGGGCTTTTCCCGGAAACGGTGTAGTAACATCCACGTGTGACCTTGTATTCTCCCTTAGAATTGACTTTTCCGTAATTGGCCGACTCGAGGGTGAAAGTCTGGTATGTTCCTTTGCCAAATGTTCGCTCATCTCCAATGAGGACGGCTCTCCCGTAATCTTGGAGGGTCTGGGCAACGATCTCAGCAGCAGAGGCGCTTGTTATGTCGGTCAGAACGGCAAGAGGGCCTCCCCAGACCATTTTCCCACTGATGTTGCGTAGGTGCTGAACCATGCCGGTATTGTCTTTGATCGAGACGACGACCCCTTTTTTGATGAAAAGTCCAGTGACGGCGACAGCTTGGGGGAGGAGGCCTCCCGAGTTGTCACGCAGGTCGAGGATAATCCCCTTGAGGTTGTGCTCTCTTTGGAGCTCTAAGATGGCTTCATGGATATCTTCGGCAGATGAGGTGTGAGAATCCTGATAGAAAGAGAAGAGATGGAGGATTCCGATGACTCCATCACCAAAGGGCTCATAGGTTTTTTCCATTCTCGTTTCTTTCAGGATGACCTCTCCTCGTATGATCTCTATTTCGAGCTTCTCTTCGTGATTTCCTAACACTTCGTCGTGTTCCCGAAGGATGGTTAGATTGACTGGAGTTCCCTTGGGGCCTCTTATAAGCTCCACAGCCTCAATAATTTCCATTCCAACAACGGGTTCGTCATTGACGGCAATAATTCGATCATTTGCTCTGAGTTGATTCGACTCTTTTGCTGGCCCTCCTTCGAGAAGGCGAACGATGGTGAAACCATTGAGATCGTCACGGAGTTGAGCTCCGATTCCAAAAAGGCGTTGCTGGACCTGGATCATGAATTGGCTCGCTTCTGCGGGCGTGAAATAGACAGTCTGGGAATCGAGAGCCCCTGTAAGGGATTTGAGAACGAGGGAGAGGATCACCTTTTTTTGGTTTTTTGAAGAGGTTGCAATGAGCTCTTCTTCTCGTTTTACCCTTCTTTTTTCGATTTTTTGCATGAAGAGTTCTTTTCTGTCTGGATTGAGTTTCTCTGCAGCATCCAACTGTAGAGCCCTGAGAGAGAGGATCCTCTGTGTGAGTTCATCTTCTGATTTTGACCATTCAAGATCTCTGAAATCATCGGCTTTGTATTTCTTTTCCATGGAAGCTTGGAGGGAAATCTCCTCGATGAGCCGTCTTCGTTGGATCGCGGGTTGCAATATGCTGTGAAGTTCTTCGAAATTGGAGAAGTTTCCTTTTTTGACATTTTCAACGGCCTCTTTCAGGAGCTCCTGGCTGGGCTCTTCCCACTTAATGACTTCATTTTCAACAAAATAGATCTTTGCTGGGTCTAGTTGGCCTAGGTAATTGTGAAAGGAGCGCTCGATAATTTCAGTGGTGAGCACGTGGTGGTTTACATGTGCTTTGAGGATCTCTTGGATCTTAATCTTTGTATCACGAGGAGTGAGTTCAGGGAGTTTTGAGGCTTCTACCTGGGTGAAGAAGAGAAGGAGAGTTAACCCTATGATGCGCAGCGACATAAAATTTCCTTTGTCGTATAACCAATCTTTTCCCGCAGAATAATCGAAGAAAAGCTTTGTGGCTATAGAAAACTCAAGTTCTCTAATCAATAGAGTTTCGAGCGATTAGAAAACTTGAGTTTTAGAAAAAAACTAAATTTTTTTTGCCGATTTAAGGAGGATTTTCCTTCTTTTCCTCTTTTTTTTGGAAAAGTCATTTTGGCGGGTATTTTTAAGCGACCTATAATGAGTTGGTTAAGAGGTAGGCCTCTGAGAACTAGGAAAGATTATTTCGCTAAAACAAAGAAGTTTAGGATCTTAAAATAAGGGGTTGATTTCAATACAGTTTTATGGGAAAATAATAATCTACTTGAGGACAAGAATAATAATAACGTTAAGAGGATGTTAAGGTTCTCACTTTTGAGAACCTGCGGATCAGAGCCCAAGTAGGTGTTATAAGTCGCCATCCTCGGACAAGTTAGATAAGATATTGGAGGATAGAAAAATGGACCAAGAAAACAAACAGAAAGAAGAAATGACAGCTTTCTGCTCTGACCAGTCTCCTGGTCATGAGTGCCAAGCTGAAACGTCAGCTTCAAATGAATCGAGACATGTCTCGATCACTGAAGCAGCTAAAATTAACAATGTCACCAGACAGGCGATCTATGTTGCGATCAAACAAAACAAATTGAAAGCGACAAAGAGTACCACCCGTTGGACGATTAATCTAGATGATCTAGCGGAATATCGTCTTCATAAGTACTCCCGTACCAAGTCAATGTACGATGGAGAACTTCTCTTTGATAACAGGAAAGGATTTTACTCGGTAAACCAAGTAGCTAAAATGCTCGCTGTTCCTACACAGAAAGTTTACTACGCGACTCGAGTGGGTATTCTCAAAGCATCTCGTAAGGGAGCTGCCTGGGTGATCCACATTGATGATATCAAAGGATACCAAGAAAATTACCTCAAGAAAAGAGCGCAGAACACGCAAGTGATCTAATACGCTCTAATTTGTTTGAGGATGTTTCTAGATCGGACTTGAGTTTCCCCCAAGTCCGATTTTTTTTGCCTAGAAACTGAGCGGGTCGTAGACTATAATCCATGACTAGATGGAATATTCAGTCGATTTTCCCTTCTGACAAGGCTTTTCAGGAAGAGATTGATCGTGTGCATGCTTTCCTAGAATCGAAGGGAGATACTCAGCAGGCGATTCTTGACTTGCAAGAGGCGGGAAAGGGGATTTGCGAGCTCGATTCATTTGTCTCCTGTCTAATTGCTGAGAACCCCTCTAACCAAGAAGCGCATGGAAAGAATGCCAGTGTGACCGAGTTGCAGGCTGCGTATAAGGGAGCTCTCTTTCATCTAGGGATGCGTCTATTAGATCTTAAAGATAAAGATCTGCAAAAACTTATGGAAAACCCAGAGATTGAGCAGATCTCTTTTTTTCTTACTGAGCTTCTTGATATTGCAAAAAAGAAGGCAAGCCCAGAAAAGGAAGAGCTCATCAATATTCTTTCTGTTGATGGCTATCACAGTTATTGGACTCTCTACCAATCGATCACAAATAAGATGAAAATTGGCCCTGATGCGTTGTCCATTGGTCAGGCACAAAACCTCCTTTCCGACTCTGATCGAGAGGTCCGCAGCAGGACGTTTCAGCGGTGGTCTGAGGCGTTTCAAGGACAGAGTGATCTTCTCGCACAAATATTGAATCACATCGGAGGATTCCGGCTAAACGTCTATAAGCAAAGGGGATGGGACGATCCTCTTCTCGAGCCTCTGTTTTTGAACCGGATGGAGAGGAAAACTCTCGATGCGATGTGGGATGCGGTGGATGAATTTAAACCTTACTTTGTCAAATATCTACAAAAGAAAGCGGAAATTATGGGCGTTGACAAGCTCTGTTGGTATGACCTTGAGGCTCCTCTCTCTTCCTCTCCTGAAATTCCCTTTGCGAAGGCTGTGGAGATGATCCTGACTGTGCTGAATGACTTCAACCCGAAAATAGGGGCCTTTGCCAAGGAGGCAATCGATCGGGAATGGATTGAGGCGGAGGATCGACCTGGAAAAGCGGCAGGGGGTTTTTGTGTCTCTTTTCCAAACTCCAGGGAAAGTCGCATCTTTATGACTTATAAGGGTACCCCTTTTAATGTGGCCACCCTCGCTCATGAACTTGGGCATGCCTATCACAACGAGTGCCTTAAAGACCTTCCCTATTTTTGCCAAGACGCACGTATGAACGTTGCAGAGACTGCCTCTACTTTCCTGGAGACACTCATCGTTGATCAATCGATCAGAAAAGCGAAAAGCGATGAAGAAAGGAGAGAGCTACTTGACGATAAGCTTCAGAGATGTGTTGCCTACTTTTTGAATCTTCAAGCGCGCTATCTCTTTGAGACGAGGTTTTATGAAGAGAGGAAAAAGGGTTTTGTCTCAGCAAAAAGACTCTGTGATCTCATGGAGGGAGCACAAAGAGAGGCCTTTTCTGATGCTTTAGCTGAGTGGGATCCTACCTTTTGGGCGTCGAAACTCCATTTCTTTTTTACTGACTTCCCATTCTATAACTTTCCTTATACCTTTGGGTATTTGCTCAGCAATGGTCTTTATGTGAGGGCAAAACAAGGGGGATTTGGGGAAAAGTGGGAGGAGTTTCTTTTCGATACGGGACGGATGCGTGTGGAGGATCTCGCTAAGAAACATCTCGGTGTTGATCTATCAGAGCCAGATTTTTGGAGAGAGTCTCTTACCCCTTTAAAAGAAGATGTGGAGACTTTTTTGAAACTGTGAGCAAGTGATTCGAAAGAAATAGCAAGAGGAAACTATGTCCCAAGGACTGGCAAATCCGGTAGGGGTACAACAACCAAGTCGTTGGGAAGAGGCTTCTGATACTTTCTCTGAAGCGTCTTTGTCTGAAGTGAGCACATGCAGAAAAGTGGCCCAGTATGCTGGATATATCTTTGGAGCACTTGTAGGCGTCGGGATGATTGCTTCTGGTGTTCTTGTACTCCCTCTAAAAATCCTTCCAGGACGTTTCCAGGGACATCAAAAGGAAGTAGGGTGGAGCTTGATCGGTGGAGGGGCCTTTGTAATCCTTGTCTCAGTTGCACTTATTAGCAAAAGGCTTTTGACTCCTCGGACTTATTCACCACTGGAGACGTAGTGATGATTCATTTCATGGAAAGAGATTTGCCATGAGAAGAGATGATGCTCATCACCCTTCTAAGACTTTGAAGTCCCGGATGTGGAGTTGTATACTCGCCTTATTGAGGAAATTGTTGATTTGGGGGGTGAAGGCGATCCGTAAGAGGAGGTTCTTCTTGAGGAGTTGGGGGCGTCTAAATCCCATGTTAAAACCTATCCCTTCGAGCATCCGATCGTTTTGCTCCAAATAGAACTTGAGATGAGTTTTTCCTACGATTTTTGGGGCCCAAGCCTGTCTCGCATCTGCATAGAAAACAGGAGGAGGATTTTCATTGCCGTAGGGCTCTAGAAGGCTGAGCGATTCCATAAAGTCGAAGGAAAGCTCGTTGAAGTCGATTTTTGCGTCGAGTTGGAGTTTGCTTTGGATATCTTGGTCGATCAAGGTTTGGTCGGTGAGGGTGATGAACTGTTTCTTGAAGGCTTCGATGTTCTCATAACGGATCGTGAGACCCGCGGCATAGTCATGGCCACCGAAGTTCTCTAAGAGATGGGCATTCTCTCTGAGTAAGGGGAGGAGAGGAAATTCTGGGATGGTGCGGATCGATCCTTTCCCGAGACCATTATCGATTGCGATGATGATAGTGGGCCTATTGTACTGCTTGGCGATTCTCGAAGTAATGATGGGGATGATTCCCGGGTGCCACTTATCAGAGTAGAGGAGAATCCCTCTGTGTTTGAAGATTTGTGGGTGTTTCTTTATATACTGTTCGATATCCTCGGAGTCTTTTCTTTCGATTTTTTGTCTTTCGATATTATTGAGATCGAGCTCTTTAGCGAGTATTTCGGCAGAGTCTGGATCATTGTTGAGGAGAAGTTCGACGCCTTTATTTGGGTCGGCGATTCTCCCTAAGCTGTTGAGGCGGGGAGCGGCTTTCGAACCGATGTCAATGGGGGTTACTTCTTCGGTGTCCACCTCACAAACTGCGAAGAGTTTTTTGAGGCCGATGCGTTTGCCTTGTCTCATCTGTCTGAGTCCATATCGAACGAGGATCCGATTTTCTCCAAGAAGGGATCCCATATCGGCAATAGTGCCAAGGGCGACCAGGTCGAGATAGCGCTTGAGGTCGATTTTGCTAGGGCTCATGTCCCCTTTGCTGATGAGGATGTTGGTGAGGCCATGAGCGAGCTTAAATGCGACTCCAACGCCGGTTAGATCTCGATTGGGATAGGTGCTTCCTTTCAGCTTTGGATTGAGCGTGGCGATGCAGTGAGGTAGTTGGTCGGTCGGTTCGTGGTGGTCGGTGACGATCACATCGACCCCTTCTTTTACGACTTCTTCAATTTCTTGTGCTGCTGTGATGCCGCAATCGACGGTGATGAGGAGCTTGCACTTATGGGCAAGGGCATACTCGAGAGCATCGATCATTAGGCTTTGGTTCAATGAGGTCCGATTGGGGATATAGGCGAGGGCATTGCACCCGATGTAGTTTAAGAATTCCGTGAGGAGGGTCGCCCCTGTGATCCCATCGACATCGTTATCCCCATAGATGAGGATAGTCTCTTCGTTTTTTTTCGCTTCTAGAATCCGGGTAACCGCTTTTCCCATGTCGGGAAGGAGGTTTGGATCGAGGAGATTCGGGAGTTTGGCGTAAAGGTAGTCGTGGATCTGATCAAAGTTTGTGAAACCACGGGATACGAGAACCTGTGCAGTTACAGGATGGATGCTGAGCTCGCTGATGATTTTTTGATTCCAGTCAGAATCTATCTTCGGGTATATCCAAAGAGACTCATCTTCCTGCGTAGTTGTGTTTGGCATGCTTTGCTGTACCTTGAGAAAAGTGCATTGCAAGGGCGGAGGTGGTGACTGAGCGAGCTTCTTCGTAAGATCAGTGCAGCATAGAGATTTCCAAAAGGTCTTTGGATAAAGAGAAGCAAGAGCTTCTTGAGAAGAGTCCTTGCTAGCCTAACGTGGAAAAGTCTGTCTGATCGATCTAAATGCAATGGGGATTTTCTCTTTTGTTAATAAAAAACTCATTAACCGATGACCTCTGGGGTCACCTCTTCTCTTGCTATTTGTCGCGCATGGAAGAAATTGAGGATTGGCGCAGCGATAAATAGAGAAGAGAGGGTGCCAAAAACGACGCCGACAATCATTACCAGGGAGAAGGCAAAGATGGTGCTTCCGCCTAAGACAACAAGAGGAATGAGAACGAGGAGTGTTGTCATTGAGGTCATGGTTGTGCGACTGAGCGTTACGTTTAAGGCATGGTTGATAATTTCTGAAAAACTCGCCCCTTTCTTGAGGCGGATATCTTCGCGGATCCGGTCGTAGATAATGATCGTATCGTTGAGAGAGTAGCCGACAATTGTCATTAGGGCAGCTACTGTATTGAGATCGATCTGCAGAGGGAGCCCCAGGAAGTGGAGTGTCGCCAGAGATGCAAGAGTGATCGCGATGTCGTGAGCAAGGCACAGAGTAGCGCCGATTGCATATTTGAACTCGAAACGGATAGTGATGTAAGCCAGAATAGCGAGAACAGCGACCGCAAGGCCGATGAGCGCACTGTTGCGCATCGAGTCAGAAAGTTGGCCGCTCACCTCGCTCCAGTGTTGGTCAAGGGTCTCGAGGGATTCGGATGAGAGGGTGAGTCCTCCCTCTTCTAGACTTTGTACAACCCAATTGATACGGGGGTTGCTCTGATAGGAATAGGAGAGAAGAGAAGAGTCAGTTTGCAGGGGCATCCCGAAGAAGGGTTTACCCGCTTGCTGGATGCTTTTACTGAGAAAGAGTCGGATATGGTTGTTAGGGCTGAGTTGACGGACTTGGAAATCTTGGGCAGAGGCCCCTTTTGCGATCAATGCTTTCTCGATCGTCGAGCGGTAGTCGAGCCCCGGTTGTTCTTTTAATTCCAGGTTCAGCGAGTAACCCCCAGTGAAGTCCATGCCGAGAATGCTGTTTCTCTGTTGGACAAAGAGGAAGCCGCCGACGAGGATGATCACACTCGAAGCAATGAAGGCGATCTTCCCATATTTTAGGAAGGGAAACTTAGTTGCGTTGATAATACGGGACATGCTGAGTTTTGTATGCTTAGGATTCTTGACCCATCCTGAAAAGAAATACCGGGTCATGAATAAAGCTGTGAACATGGATGAAGCAATCCCGATGATGATCGTAATGGCGAATCCTTTGATCGGCCCGGAGTCAAACTGCAGGAGAACGACGGCGGCGATGATGGTCGTCACGTTTGAATCGACGATGGCGGAGAAGGCCTTTCGATAACCGGCGTGAACCGCTGAGGCAAGTCTCCCTGAAATAGCGAACTCTTCTCGGATCCGTTCAAAGACGAGGACGTTGGCATCGACGGCCATCCCGAGAGTTAGGATTCCCGCAGCGATCGAGGCCAGCGTGAGGGTGGCTCCGATGTTTTGCAACGTAGCCCACATGATGAAGATGTTGATGATGACTGCGAATGAGGCGACGACCCCAGCAAAGCGGTAGAAGGACACCATGCATGCGACTACGAGGGCAATCGCAATGCAGGTGGCGAGGATACCGAAGTTTCTCTCTTTAGCTCCTAGTTCTGGACTGACATTTTTTTCTGATAAGATTTTGGGAGTGAAGGTGAGAGAACCTGCTTTGAGGTCTGATTCGAGACGGTTCACTTCTCTTTGTGTGAAGCTCCCCTCGATGGATCCTCCTTCTCGGATCGGGTAGCTGAGGGTTGGGCAAGTGATGACAGTGTCGTTTAAGATGACGGCCATTCTCCATCCAGCGTTGCTGGAGAAATGGGCGTTAGGGCTGCCAGCGATCTTATCTTTTGAGTACTGTGAGGTCCATGCGTAGAGGTCTTCACGGGGGTTGACCTTTTCACCGGTTTTCAGAGTTTCTTTTCCTTTGATCTCAAACGCGAGGAAGTTGCCTTTATTTTGATCGTATCCCGCTTGGATGTTTTTGAGGTTAGCTCCTTCGAGAGCAAAGTTGCGGAAGACAATCAAGAGAGGGTGGGTCTGACCGTGCCACTCTGTGAAGTCATCCCCACGCAAGAGGGCGATCTCAGAGATCTGGTCATTGAAGAGGTTGCCCGATGTCTGATCGAGAGGACTTGCAAAACGAAGGCCATTCTCGTAGAGAGTGCGGGCAGCTTCGTTTCTTGGCTGGAGCATCTCTGTATCGAAGGAGTCTCCGTGCATGTGACGCCAGGCGATTCCATTGATCTCTTCTGCGCTCTTTTTTCCCGTGACGACAGCTTCATTCCAAACAGCTTCAAGAAATTGGCTCGCT
This sequence comes from Chlamydiota bacterium, assembly GCA_011064965.1. Taxonomy (GTDB): domain Bacteria; phylum Chlamydiota; class Chlamydiia; order Chlamydiales; family Rhabdochlamydiaceae; genus Sacchariniichlamydia. Next base: position 54,375 of record JAAKFS010000009.1, on the reverse strand, counting down.
GCTTGAGAGAGGTTGGGGTTATTGAGGTTGAATTTCTCATTGACGATGTGGAAGTACATCGAAGAGGCTTTGATTAATTCATTGGCAGAGAGTTCTTGTGAGCCTGGGAAGTCGAGGGTGATCAGATTCCCTTCGCGGCGGATGCTGACCTCGGAAACGCCCATTTTATTCACTCTGCGATAGAGTTCGTCGATCCCTTGCTTAATGTCTTCGTCATGCGTGACAGGGCGATTGTTTTGGTCGCGCAGAGCGATCTGAACAGTTTTTCCTCCGGAGAGGTCTAAGCCCCAGTTAAGGACCTTTCGTTCATCTCCGCGGAAGTACTTGCTTGCGCTTAACCTGAGGTTGTCAAAAAGGACATTTCGGGTTGGCTTTGGAACATCGTAAGGAGTGGCGCCGCCGATGCCAACTCGCGCGGCATGAAAATCATCTCTCCATTTAAGGAGTTCTTCGTGGTACTGATTGTCGATTTTGTTTTCTGTGAGGATCCTTTGGTGAACATTGCTCAGTTCGAGAAGAGCATATCGTTTGGTTCCGTGCGCGGCGAAATCCTCTTTGGTCGCTTTCAATACGGGAAGGAAGAAGTCCTCTACTTCAAAGATGAAGTCAGAGGCAAACTCTTTACTCGTTGTCAGCGTGTTGCCGGGATAGCCGAAGAGTCCATGTTGTTGAAGGAGGGTACGAAGGGCTTGGAAGTCTTGAAAGAACTGCTCAGAGGCCTCTGATTTTGGAGCTGATTGCAGCTTTTGGATGATCTTATCGAGCCCTTTTGCGATGACGTAGATTGAGCTGGAGCGAAGACCATTTTGCGTGAGGTCGGTTTCCAGGGAAGGTGCATAGACCAGAAGGCCGAGCTTTTGCTCGTGGGCAGGGAGGTTAGTGTAGGTCGCATAGTCCCAGACGGGGAATCCCTCTGCCGTCAGGTCAGGATGTTTGGGGTGCCAATGCGTGCGAAGCGTGTTGATCACCTCTTGGGTACGCGCTTGTGCAATAGGAGCAAGTCGCATAGCGAGGAAACTTTCACTTCCTTCCATCTGGCTGAGCTTCACCAGGAAGTTTGAACCGGAAGGGACAATTGCTTCTTTAGATTGACGAGAATCATAGGCAATCTCATTGAAGATGAATTGATCTACTTGTTCTTTTAGGTAACGCTTATTTTGGAATTCAGCGCGCTCTTTGAAAGAATTGAGGTCGGGAAAGAGAGAGAGTTCAATGGTCTCGTTTCCCCAGTCTATCACTAGCTCTTGAATATATGGATTGCAACCCTCAAAGGGGAGAGGTTGTCTTTTGAGGTCGGCATTTTGTGCTTTGATCTGGCCTTCTTCTAATAGGGCGCTGAGCTTCCCATATTGCATGGGGGCATTACCCTTGGCAAAGAGATGTTGATGCTTCTTAAATAAGCTACAAGCTTCGAAAAGGGTCTTCTCTTGGTGTTTGAGAAGCTCAAGTCTTTGTTGTTTAGCAGTATCAAGAAAGCTTTCTTTGGCTTTTAGGGCTTGCTCTTCCGACTGAATATTGATTCTCTCTAATTTTATCTGATCATTTGTTTGTTCTACGATTTGAATAAAATTTTGAATCAAGTCTGAGTGGCTTTTCGCTGAGACTTGGGAGAAGGAGCCAAAATAGCGGTGAGCGATCTGACCGCTCTCACCGAAAACATTGACAAAGGAGAGGAGTCGCTGCGCGAGATCGAGGGTATGGGCATCGCGGTCGGGGGTCGCAGGCATCGTAGTGATTGTTTGTAGCAATTGTCCATTCTCGCTGGGCCCTCCGACGGCCATCGCCAGCTCTAACACTCTATCAAATGTAAGTGCTTTATATAGAGGGGTAGGGTGGCCGAGTGCGTCGAATTTTTTGGAAAATTGGAAATATTGCTCCTTATCCTCTTTGTCAAAACGCAAGGGGATTTTCCTCTGAATGATTACAGTTTTAGAAGAGGAGTCACCGCTGCCGTAAAGGGAGAGCTGATTGGCTGTAGAAGGGATTAATGATCCTGCCCTATTGAGCTGTTTCCTGAAGAGATTTGCTTCATTCAGGTTCTTAAAGGTTACGGAGATATGTTGTGGGCTTTCTAAGTCAGATTCAATAGCTTGTGGCTTGATCTTTAATAGCTTGCAAAATGATGCAAGCCAATCCTTACTGTCAACTTCAAGATGATTGACTCGATCAATGATCGAAGTCGAGATCTTCTCTGCTTGGGCCTCGGCAATGGGACTTTTCAGAGGTTTGGAGTAGAAGAAGACTGTGGGTAAAATGTTGTATACTGTGAGGAGCAGAGCGCCCGTAATGAGCAGCTTTTGCCAAAATTTTCTTTTTTCCATTTGTAAAATCCTAGAAAATCAATGAATCCGCAAGAACTCCAAGGGTACAGCAGCGGAGGCGAAATTGTCTAGAGAAAAATTCTCCTTTCAATGGAAAAGAGGGATGTGGTAAAAGGATTCTTTTTTAAACAGAGAATGTTTGTTTATGCCGGGAATAATGGTCATTGGCTTGCAATGGGGAGACGAGGGTAAAGGAAAACTTGTCGACCTGCTCTCTGCACAAGTGACCCATGTGGTCCGTGCGCAGGGGGGGAATAACGCCGGGCATACGATCAAGACAGAGGAGAGGGAGCTCTCTTTGCACATGATCCCTTCTGGTGTCCTTCATTCTCATGTACAGTGTTATATTTCTGGTGGGTGTTTCATTGACCCAAGAGGGCTTCTCGATGAGGTGAAAAAACTCGAGAGCGCGGGCATCTCTATTGAAAATCGTCTGCATATCTCGCCTTATTCCCACGTTATTTTTCCCTTCCACAAAGAACTAGACAAACTCTATGAGCAGAGGAAAGGAAGGAAGGCAATTGGGACAACCGGGCGAGGAATTGGCCCTTGTGCCAGCGATCGAGTGAGTCGTGTGGGTATTCGGATTGCAGAATTCATCAGACAGGATGTTTTCGAAGAAAAAATTATAGAGCTTCTGGCGATGAAAAACCTCGAAATAGAGAAGGTTTTTCAAAAACCTCCAATCGATGGTGAGGCTCTATTATCAGAATATGCATTGTATGCCGAGCTCATCCGTCCTTTTGTCAAGGATGTGGAAGGGAGGCTCTATCAAGCGCTTGTCCAAGACGAGACAGTTCTCCTTGAGGGGGCGCAGGGAACTCTTCTTGATACTCTTTATGGAAGTTACCCTTATGTCACCTCTTCTTTCACTACCTCCTCAAGTGTTTGCGCGGGTGCTGGAATAGGACCTAGGGGGGTTGACGAGGTCATAGGAGTGCTGAAAGCCTATACGACTCGAGTTGGGGCCGGCCCCCTTCCTACAAGACTCTCAGAAGAGGAAATGGGAGGCTTTCGAGGTCAAGGTGAACTTCGCGAGACGGGGACGACCACTGGGAGGGACCGGCGGATTGGTTGGCTTGATCTTGTCCTCGCACGATTTGCTGTTGAACTCAATTGGGTGGATAATTTGGCTTTGACAAAACTCGATATTCTCGATGAGCTTGAAGAAATCAAAATTTGCACAGGTTACTCTTTGGATGGAGAGGCGATTGATCGTCCTCCGCCTTTACTCAGCGATTTTGAGCGAGTGGAGCCCATTTATGAAACCCTCCCTGGTTGGGAGAGGCCGACGAGAGAGGTCAAGTCCATTCGGCAGCTTCCCAAAAATGCGAGAGCGTATATCGATGCTATTGAAGACTATTGTCGTGTTCCTATTTCGATTATTTCTGTAGGACCAAGCAGGGAAGAGACTATACAAATTGATGAGGAGTGGATAGGATGAACTCTGCACTCATTGAAGAGAAGGCACCTGAGCGGTTATTTACTGAGGAAGAGCTTGCACAAGTCGCTGGCTTTCGCTTACCTCAGCACGTCGCGATCATTATGGATGGGAACCGTCGATGGGCAAAGCAGGGCGGGCTTCCAGCGATGGCTGGTCACTGGCGGGGGGCAGAGAACCTCACTCATATTGTCCGCGCGGCAAGAGAGCTTGGTATTAAGGTGTTGACTGTCTATGCTTTTTCCACCGAAAACTGGAACCGGCCTCCTTTAGAAATCAAAGCGCTGATGCGCCTGTTTAACACCTATCTTCTCCGGCAAAAACCCTACTTGATCGAGGAAAAAGTCCGACTGAATGTGATTGGCGATCTTACAAAGTTGTCAAAAGATTTGCGACGTACCGTCGATGAGACTGTAGAGGCGACGCAGAAAGGGGACAGCTTTGATCTAGTGATTGCTCTAAATTACGGGGGACGTGATGAGCTGAGAAGGGCAATTCACTCGATTGTCGAGGATTGCACGCAGGGAAAAGTGAAAAAAGAAGCCATTACAGAAGAGCTTATTGGCGAATATCTCGATACGGCGCAGTGGAAGGACCCGGATCTATTGATCCGAACAAGTGGAGAGAGTCGCGTGAGCAATTTTCTACTTTGGCAAATTTCCTATAGTGAAGTGCTCGTAACAGATGTCTTATGGCCCGACTTTTGTGAAAAAGACCTCTTTCGTGCAGTATTGGAGTTCCAAAGCAGGGAAATGAGGCTGGGGAGATAATGTTAGATAAATTTTCCGATTTAAATAAACGGATGTCGGTAGCAATTGGACTCCTTGCTGTTCTGGCTCTTTTGATCATTTTTGCAGCAAACCCTTTCGTCAGTGTGCTCGTCGTTCTCGGGGTCTCTGCGATGGCGGGTGTGGGTGTCTGGGAATATGCGAAGTTAGCAACTTCTAAAAATCTTCGTCCTTCTTACCCACTCATGATTACAGTGGCTGTATGTGAAGTTCTCGCGTTTTTCATAGCCCATAAGTGGCTCCATTCTCAAGAGCTCCCCGTTTTTATTTTTGCTGTTGGACTTGGTCTCTTTTTCTTGAATCGTTTCCGCCGCTCCGAAGAGGCTCTTGTCCACGTTGCGGTCGAGTTTTTTGGCGTCGCCTATGTTGCTGTTCCTCTAAGCTATATGCTGGCTATTCTCTATCCGATTGCCCCATCAACTGTTGATGATGGAAGGTGGTGGCTCTTCTACTTGATTGTCGTGACGAAGATTACTGACGTTGCCGCTTATTTTATTGGAAGAATTTGGGGCAAGCACCGCTTAGCTCCTGTCCTCAGCCCAAAAAAGACAATTGAAGGTGCTTTGGGCGGTTTGCTTTGTACAATTCTTGTGAGCCTTGGGATGGTTTTCTTAGGGCGAACTTTTGCCGGTGCCGCTTTTCCTCTGAAATTTCTCGATGCCCTATGGTTAGGGGTCCTGATTGGAATTTTTGGACAGATTGGTGATCTTGCAGAATCTCTTCTCAAGAGAGATGCAATGGTGAAGGATAGCAATCGGATTCCAGGCCTTGGAGGTGTACTTGATATGATCGATTCTCTCATCTTCACCGCTCCGATTGTCTACTTTTACTTGCAATGGTATGGCAGCGCATGATCATCACAATCGATGGTCCTTCTGGGACAGGGAAAACAACCATTACCAAGCGGGTAGCAGAGGAACTTGGTTTCACTTACTTTGATACAGGGGCGATGTACCGCGCTGTCACTTGGGCTTTGCAAAGTGAGGGGATCGATCTCAAAGATAGTGAAGCAATCGAACATTTCCTCATCCACTTTACTTTTGATGTTCGCCTCCAAGATGGAGAGAAGCGGTACTATGTTGGCGGCGAAGATGTGACACAGGCAATCCGAACACAAAAAGTGAATGCAGCAGTTTCAGAGGTTTCTGCAATAGAGAGTGTAAGGCAAACTCTCTGGGTGATGCAGCGGAGTTTAGGGAGTAAACAAAGCTCAGTATTTGAGGGACGAGACATGGGCTCTGTGGTTTTCCCGGAAGCGGAAGTCAAAATTTTTCTCGATGCGACCCCAAAAGTACGTGCAGAAAGAAGGCTGATAGAGCTAAAAGAAAAACTCCCCAAAGAAGCGGAAGGGTTTGATGTTGAAACGATGGAAAAAGAGCTCATTCGGCGTGACCAGTATGACGCTAGCCGGAAAATCGCTCCATTAAAACGGCCCAAAGGTTCCTTTCGGATCGATACCTCAGACTTATCCACTGATGAGGTCGTGGAGAAAATTCTCCTCTACTATCACAAGAAGGAGCAGCAGCTACTTCCCGGGTGGTTCTATTCCAAAAAGATGCATTTTTTTTATCGGTCTATCGTCTTTTTGTCGTGGCTCATATTAAAGGTTTGTTATCGGCACAAAGTCTATGGGTTGGATCACTACACTAGGCGAGCAGTTCTCATTGCGCCCAACCATACTTCCTATTGGGATCCCCCCATCATCTCTTCGTCCTGGCCGGAAGAGGTCCATTTCCTTGCACGCGAGAGCCTATTTAAGTACCCAATCTTTGGCCCTGCGGTCCGAGCTCTAAATTCTCACCCTGTGCGGGGTGATGTCGGCGATGTATCGGTGTTTAAAACTTTGCTCGAGCTTTTAAAGGAAGGGAAACAGGTAATTATCTTTCCAGAAGGAGAAAGGATGACAAGTGGTGAGCTCGGTGAAATTAAGCCGGGCATAGGCATGCTCCTCATGCGTTCCAAGGCAGCGATCGTTCCTGCTTATATACATGGATCAGGGGAAGTATGGGGTCGGGATCGAAAATTCCCTAAACTTTGGGGAAAAACAGCCTGTGTTTTTGGCTCTGCGATTTTATGGGATTCCTTTTCTCATATGGATAAAAAAGAGGCCCATTTTGCAATTGCTAATGCTCTTACAGAGGCAATCATGGGGTTGCAAAAATGGTATGAAGCCGGTGCAGAGGGGACTCCACCTTAAGCACCTCATTCTTTTCCGTGGCCCCTTTAACGTTCCCATACTCAGAAATTGCACAATATTTTTGATTGATGATATACAAAGAAAAAAAAATCGGAGGAATAATGAAGGGGATATTTTCTATACTTGCTCTCTTGGTGTTTTCTACTGTCTTTGCTGATTATCACAGTCAGTGTGGGCAAGATCGATTTGTCTATGAAACCTATTTTGAGGGCCATCGCGATGGGGTCTTTGTAGATATTGGAGCTCATGATGGGATATCTCTTAGCAATACTTACTTCTTCGAAAAGGAACTCGGTTGGACGGGTGTTTGCATTGAGCCTATTCCAGAAGTGTTTGCGAGGTTAGAGAAAAACCGAGATGTGATCTGCGTGAAGGGATGCATATCGGACAAAGAGGGGATTAGCTTATTTCATAATTTCACCGGCTATCCAGAAATGCTCTCTGGTCTAGTCGATAAATTTGATCCTCGGCACTTACAGAGAGCGGTTTCAGAAATGCAACAGCATAATGCCGCTTATTCGACCATCGAAGTGGAGTGCTTTCTTCTCAACAATATCCTAGACCAATATGGGATCAATCATATTCAATTCTTAAGCTTAGACACTGAGGGTGGAGAGTTTGATATTCTCAATTCAATAGATTTTTCTCGAGTTCAAATCGATGTGGCTACAGTAGAAGATAACTATAACGACACTCGATTCATTCCTTTTATGGAGAGCAAAGGATTTAAGCTTGTCAAGACGTTTGGTGATGTACGTAACGGTCAAGAGTTGATCTTTGCCCACAGAGATTTTTTAGGGAAATAGTTGAAAAATCTTCCACCTTCAAATTGATAATCTCCTCCATTAGTGGGGGGGGGGTGGTTTTTTTTGACAAATTGTAGTAAATTGAAGATACCTGTACTTGATAAGAGGAGAAAGAGATGATTGAGAGCTTTAAGCTATTAGATGAAGAAAATTTTGAAGAAGGAGTGAGCTCGGGGCTTACTTTGGTCGACTTTTATGCTGATTGGTGTGGCCCTTGTCGGATGCTCACTCCTGTTCTTGAAGAGGTTGCTAAAGATGTTGCGGGTTTGGCTGTCATAGCGAAGATTGATATTGATAAAGCTCAAAAAACCGCTTCATTTCTCCAGGTTACTTCGATCCCTACCTTGGTTCTCTTTAAAGAGGGAAAAGAGATAGGGCGTCTTGTCGGACTTAGGGATAAAGAAACGATTAAAGAGTTCATCCAAACAGGTGAGACTGCTCAGTAATCGGGACTGTTTTTCTCGTTCCCAATGAAATGAGAATTCTCGGATTGAGCTTTTGGAACTATAAGGGCTGGAGTTGAGAAACGTTTGATTGCGCGGCATGGACTCTTTCAGGTCATTGAATTTCGTGAAGTCAACTTCTTACCCTCCTCATGCGAAGCATGCTCAAGGTAGGCTTTATGCACGATAATTTTTTTGCATTTGGGGTTAAAACCAAGAGTAGTCTATTCTTCCTGATTATCTATGAGTACTGAACCTACCGTCCAATTGTCTTCGGTCCCCTCGTGGAAAACTTCTGTCCTATACGGCAGTGTTGGGGCTGGGTTGAGCCTTGCAGCAGAAGAGGGAGCCTTTAGTCTGATGACTCGGTTCGGCGCTGACTGCTCGAGCAGAGCTAACTACATCACAATGGTCGATAGTCTGTCTGGGGTGCATCCCCTTATAAGAGTTGTGCTAAAGATTCTCGCCTTCGTTTACCTTGCGGTCCTTTTCCCTATCTATGAGGAGTGGTTTTTTCGGGATGCTCTTTGGATTGAAGTGAAAGAAGAAGCGCCCATTTATAAGGGACTGCGGATCACCTCAAACGTTGCCATCTATGGAGCGAGTCGCCTGAGTCCTGTTGGTGGGGTTGTCAACCTCATTGCCTTTGTCGGTGCCGTCGCCGAAGGTGTTGTTTTTGCAGCGCTGCGCGAATGGTCAGGGAGTTGGAAGGTCCCCGCGGTTGCACATGTTCTGCATAGCAGTGTTCGTCTAGTTTTTTAAGAGCTGATCGAGTAGTGACCACCTCTTCTCTGGAGGGGCGGCTACTTGTGTTTTCCCCAGAATCCAAAGGTCATACTGTTGTTTCTTGTATCCATCTTTTTCTTTTAGAGAGAGCCAAGTATTGAGGTAGCATAAGAACTCTGAATCCCCATATCTGATTGGGTAGCCTAGAGTTTCCTTACCGATGTTGGGCTTTGGAAAAATCACATGAAACTCAGGGTTGGCAACTGTCCAAGCAATAGCCTCTTGTTCTTCCCAGATAAGGATATCTGCAGGAGGGGGACTTTGTGCAAATTCCTCATAGTTTTCTAGAAGAATGATCTCGTGTTCTGGAAACTCCTCGTAGGCGATTCCTTCATAAGCAGTATTGATCAAGGCAGCGATTTTTAATGAGCGATTGGCCCGTACGGTTTCGATGGATCCCATTTTTTTTCGATGCTTATCTTTCGTAACAAAGACGATCTTGGCATCGAGAACAGAATTTGGAAAGCACATCGCCTTCAACCGCTCTTCTGAGATCGAAATTGCTGACATAGCGAGGTCGTAAGCTCCACTAGCGAGTTGCTCTCCCATTTTTCCATAGATGACGGGTATGAATTCAATCTGATCGCAGCTGAGGTCAAAGGCGAGTTGGTAGGCATAGGCAACATCGAATCCAACGAGTTTGTTGTGGTGATTCAAGAAACAGAACGGGGCGGCGTTGGGGTCATATCCAATTCGTAATTTTTTGGTTCTAAATATTCTATCCAAAGTTTTTTCTGGACGCGAGGAAGCGGGCATCTTCTCCTGCTCTTCTTTTGTGAAGACACGGATCGTTGCATCTGATTCGATCTCAAGATCGTAGATGGTTTTGGCCTCATTCTTGATTCTAGGCAATGGATCGTAGAATTTGAGTGCGCCAAAAATCAGGAGGACGGGAAGGAGGGTCAGGGCACTGTTAACGAGAAGGGAGCGGATCTTTATGACGAGGAGTCCTCTTCCTGCAAGAGTGATCAAAAAAGCGAGCGTTGCGATGTACATCACCGAGACAAGAGACTGAAAGCCAGCCGTAAAGGGAATGACGGTCAGGTAGAGTTGCACCCCATCAATAGGCATTCCTAATGCATCGAGGATGAAGGTCAAGCTATTGATCCACGAACCGAGGCCTACTGCCCCCAAACTTGTGAGACAGGTCGTGAGAAAGAGCTTGAATTGCTCTGGAACTCCTAAGTGAACGGCGAAGAAAACCGATAGAAAAAGGACAAAGGCAGATGTGTACATCGATCCCAATGGCAAATTGAAAATAATTGATACCGTTCCCTGGATCTGATTCCGGACATTTTCATCCTTAGGAAACAGCATTTGCATTTCACGCTGGATGATATTGATGATGTATGGCAGGGCGACGATCGTCACATTTGTCGTATAGGCGAGCACTAGGACTGGTATTAAGTTTTTTACCCACGTTGATGATTTGATCGGGGTAAGCATGCTTGCTAAGCGGGGCAGGATCCAAAACACCACAAGACATGTCCCCAAGACAAAGAGAATGATAAAGGTACTCATCTGTTTAATGGTCGAGAACTGGACAGTTCCCACCTGATTGGCCATGATGAGAAATGTTCCAATCGGAGTAATCCGGGCGATCCACCCAGTCACCCTGGTCAGTGCATCTAGAGCTGTTTGAAGTCCTGACATCAACGATTGCTTTTCGGCTAGATACATGAGCGAGAGCCCAAAGAGAACACAAAAAACGACAATCGCAGGGATGATGTTGTTTGCAAGGGAATAAAAGATATTTTCTGGGATGAGAATTTCTGCGAAGTTCAGAGCTGGGATTTCATTCAGCACATACCCTGTTTGTCTAGGCCCTTCCGCTGCTGGAAATCCCCAATAGATCAAATAGATCACCATGATATTGATGAGGATTGCCAAGGCGATGAAGATAGATCCCTTTTTGAGAATTTGCATCGCCTGAGCGCGGTTAAGAAGAGCGAGGCCATGAATGATTGCAACAATAAGGTAGGGGATTGCGGTGACTTTTAAGATCATCACATAGGCAGAAGCCCACGGCGCAAAAATGGCACATCTTTCACCAAAAAAAAGGCCAATACAGATCCCAAGAAGGGTTGCGATGGCCATTTGCAAGGGGAAAGAGATGCGAAACTGATTCATATCCTAAGTGATTGTAAAGTCTTGCTGCCTCCATGATTCATATAACACAACCGAAACAGCATTCGCCAGATTTAAACAACGAGTCTCTGGTCTTTTGGGTATCGTATAGAACTGCTCCGGCCATAAATCCCAAAATTCCCGAGGCAATCCAGCCGTTTCTGAACCAAAAATCAAGTAGTCGTTTTCGCTATACTGGACCTGTGTGTATAGCTTTTCCGCATGCGCAGAAAAAAAGTAGAAACAGTTAGAAGCATTCTGTAGAAAAGCATTTAAATCGTCAATGAAGTTTACCTCGACCCCTTCCCAATAGTCAAGGCCGGCCCGCTTGAGCCAACGATTTGTAACGGAGAATCCGAGAGGTTTTACGAGAAAAAGACGAGAGCCGCGGACTGCGCAGGTGCGGACAATATTTCCGGTATTCTGCGGAATCTGCGGCTCAAAGAGAACTACATTCACCTGAGTTCTGCTGATTGCTCCTCTTCTGTAGCTGGAGAGGCTTGCTCAGCGGCCATCTCTTCAGCAGTTTCTTGAGGTGGAGCATGTGCTTTGACAATTTCGACTTCAAATGTCAAAAGCGCGTTGGGGGGAAGGAACCCTTGTGTGCCATAAGCATATTCAGGGTGGATATAAAGAGTTCTTTTTTCTCCCTCTTTCATCCCGACGAGTCCTTTTTTAAATCCTTGAATGGTCTCGTCTAAGCAGATAGGAGTCTCATTTTCTTCAGAGGAAGCAAACGACGAACCATCAAGATATGTAGCTGAATAAAGGATGGAAGGAGTAGAAGTAGATTGCACGACTTCTCCAGTTCCTTTCTTATCAATTTTGTATTGAAGTTTTCCCTCTTCAATAGAGACAATCCCTTTTATCTTCGCATTAGATTTAAGGAATTCCTCTGCTTTAGCGAGGTTGTCATCTGCTAATTTTTGGCGAGCCTCTTCCTGAGCAGCGGTGATCGCCTGAATGCAATCCTCTTCGCTCATCGGGGACTCTTTGCCATCGAGCGAGTCTTGCACCCCTTTCATGACAGATGCGATATCGAAGTCGAGGTTCATAGTGTTGATGTTTTTTCCAATAAGATGACCAAAAGATTCTGAGACCTTTGCCTCAGAAACTTTAGCGATTTCTACTTGTTGCTCTTTCTCAGCAACCTTTTCCTCTACTTTCTCCAGGTTTTCCGCTTCTGCCACAAGGCAAAGAGAACAGCTGAGTAGAACAATGAGTGAACGAAATTTCATAAAAGATACCTCCAAAAGTTTCTTAAAAATTTTACCCCATCAGCTGATTTCTTAGCCAGTGGGAAAGCTGATCAAGCGAGAGAGAAAATTCCTCTCTCGTGTCTAATTCTTTAATTACAAGGTTTTTGCTTAGCATTTCTTCTTCTCCAAAAACAACCACAAAGCGCGCACCGATCGAAGAGGCGCGTTCAATGGATGCCCCTACTTTTTTTTCTCTCAGATCGATTTCCGTAGGGATTCCCTCATGGCGCAGGGCATACACTTGCTCTAGGCAGAATTCTTTCGCCGCGTCTCCGAGTGGAATGAAATAAAGGAGGGGACCTAGTGGGCTCGGCATTGGGACATTTTGTCCTATCATCGTTTGAATCACCCGTTCGAGTCCCGTTGCAAATCCAATAGAGGGAAGGTCAGGGCCACCAAGAAGGGAGCTAAGACCATCAAAGCGCCCTCCTGCTCCGATGGAGTTATGAGCACCGAGCTCGCCCGCAGTTACTTCGAAGACGGTCTTTGAATAATAATCGAGTCCTCGTACGAGTTTTGGGTTGATCACATAGTCAATCTTTAAGTTTTTTAGAAGGGACTGGACCCGATCAAAGTGCTCTTTTGCCTCTTCACTTAAAAAATCCAGAATTGAGGGAGCTCCTTCGAGGAGTTTTTGGTCTTCCCCATTTTTTGAGTCGAGGATCCGCAGGACATTCTTTTCGAATCGGACCTTACTTTCAGCGGAGAGGTCCTCAAACTTTGGCTGCAAAAAAGTACGTAAGGCCTTTCGATAACGCTCGCGTGAAGAGACATCTCCAACAGAATTGAGCATCACGGTCAACTTTTCGAGGCCGAGCTTTCGATAAAACTCACAGAGGAGGTCGATCACCTCTACGTCCTGCTCAGCAGAGCCATCGCCGATGGCCTCAACACCAAACTGATGGTGTTGGCGAAAACGCCCAGCTTGCGGTCTTTCATAGCGAAACATTGGACCAATATAGTAGAGCTTGTGCACTCCTTTTTGCTGATCGAGGTGCTTTTCAATGAAAGCCCGCATGACAGAGGCGGTCCCCTCAGGGCGCAAAGTCATCAAGCGGCCTGCACGGTCTTCGAAGGTGTACATCTCCTTCGTGACGATGTCGGAGCTTTCTCCAACACCGCGGACAAAGAGTTCTGTCCTCTCAAAGATAGGGGTGCGGATCTCTTGGAAGCCATAGACCTTGGTTACATCGCGGATCACCTCTTCGACATATTGCCATAAATGAGAATTGCGCCAAGCCCCATCCGGGGTGGGGTCTTTTGGTAAAATATCGAAGGTGCCTTTAGCAATGGAATACTTCATGGGAGGCAATGATAGGCCAGATCGCAATTTTAACGAAAGAGTGCTCCTTATTCTGCGCGCCTTGCGAATAAATCTTTAACCTGACAATATTTTCTCTTCATATGGAAGATCAGAACTTCATTGGATAATACGTAACTAATTACAAGGTAGGTAGTCATGAGTGGTTCTATAGCCGTTGACAATTTAGCAAAATCGGCTCTTAGCTCTAGTTTCTTTGCTACGGTAGTGGCAACTTCTTTGAATTCGGGGATAGCTGGAAATACTCTTTCAACGGTTGCTACCGTTGGAATTGTCGATATATTCTTCAACTATGTATGGGGGTTTCCCACAAGTCTCAACAAGCGCGATTTTTTTGCCTCGATCGCTGCTCCTGCAGTCGCCGCAACTAGCATCCACTATTTTCAACTGGTTTCTGAAGGATTTGCTTCTGACAATCCTTACTTAGAGATCGCTCTCATTTTCTCACAAATTGCCTGTGGCTTTATGGGTAGTCGCTTGATGAACTCAGTGAATCTTTTTGGAACCGCTGCAAATGAGGGACAGTCATTAGAGGAGATGACGGAGAGAGTTAAACGGTTAGCTGCCTTTAGTACGCTGAATGGTGTGCATTCTTCCATAGCCACTGAGGTACAGACTGATTCCGGACCAATCGTTGAAATCCTAGATGATGAGGTAGAAGATGTAGATGGTTCCACTGCTCTTTCCCTTCTGGAACAGTCGCCTGGGAGACAATTGAGTTCGTCTAGAGAAATCTCATCACTATCTATGCAAGGCAGCCTTGGATTAGGTAAATTTTTTCCTAATAGTATGAAAATAATAGGAGGACAAAGTGAGTTCCATGTGCAAGAGGCCCCAGATGGAGTAAGAAGAACAGAGCTAAAAAATAGTTTTACGGCAGTATTGCAAGATGCGGGAGCCCAAGTAGAAGTGAAAGAGGAAATGCGTCATACCGTATCATCAGGAGGTGAAAAGCTTAGCGTGCGATTGGATTTCAAGATTGGCTAATTGAATTTCAATTTTTGACACTGAAACGGCTTTTCTGTTAACTTTTTTCTCACGTTATTTTGATGGGGATATTCATGACTCAAGCATTTTGGAGGAATTATGCAGGAAAAAATATGTAACTCTGGTGTCGCTAAGCTATATACACCAGAACTGATGACGGCCTATGAGAGAGGATTTACCGAAACCACGGATAACTTGATTAGCGCTGCGGTGAAATTATCGAGCCTTGAAAATGGTAGATTTTGGTCGGTGATTGATGCTTCTTTGGCTTATGGACAAACCGCAGTAATGAGTGTGGTGCGCTTTGTGATCCATATCGCTCTTGCTATTTTATCTATCGTGACCATTTGGTCGCAATCAGGTAGAAATTTCATGAAGAACAACTTCTATAGAGCATTCATCGATCTAACGGGATTTTTTATTGGGTCTGTCGGGATTCTTTATCCACGGGGTGCGATGCAATTGACTGCGCGTCAACTCCTGTTCATTAATAGGACGACACTCGATTATTTTGTGATTAGCAAGGACAAACAAGAAGCGGCTTCAAACTCCCCGATCCAAGCGATCAGTTGGTTTGCTTTTCGCCGGAGTTTGGCTTACGCCGTTCAAATGGAAAGAGGCTATGGAATAGCAGATGCTCCAAAGTCTCGGAAAGAGGCTCCTCAGTTGACCTGATGACCTTCTAGCGAGGAATTCCCTTGAAGGGGAGGTCGTTTTTCAGGTTTTCGATTACCGAGTCAATTAGAGAGCACCACGCAGTCAGTGTGCTCTCTTTTTCTTTTTCTTTATGCTCGCTGTGCAGAGTTTCTAGAATTTCAATGAAGGGGAAGGGGAGCCAGTTTTTGCCTGCTTGATTGAGAAGGTAATAGCCAAAGCTGTGCTCCGATTCTGGTGGGTAATGCTTGACGATATCGAGCAGTTCTCGAAAGAGGGCGACTTTTTTGAGGTTTTTTCTCTCGATGATCTCGAGCCCGTCAAAATCTTCCAGGAGATGGCTCCAGTTTTCGGAGAGCTGCAATGCGTATTCCGAAGATTTACTTAAGTCTTCCTTCATGAGTTTTTTGAGGAGATTCTTAAAAATTTCGAGGTGTTCGACAAAAAGCTGCTGGTCGACTACTTTCCCGGCTAATTTTTTCGAGGTAGAGAGGGTATTAAAAATCTTTTTTAGATAGAAAAAAAAAGTTGCAGAGAGGATTTTTTCCTCTTCTCTTGGAGGGGTGTGTCGAAACTTTTCTTTTTCTTTTCGGTCTTTTTCAACAGGGGGGACATAGACACCCTCATCGCGATGCCTTTCCACTCTGTCTCCACGTATATCACCCATAGATTACCCCTTAAGTAAGGCCCAGTCGGTTTTTTCATCCGATTAGGCATAGAACATTTCATTGCGGTAGCTATTCTTCACTATACTAGAATTTTTACTGTATTATCAAGAATGAATTTGATTGACTTTTCTCTATTTTTTTGGTACGCTAGATACTCTGCTTTGGAGCTACATAGTCATGAAAATCTTTTCCTTCCTCAAGCCCGCTCCTCCCGAAAAGGAGATAACGGATGAGAATGAGGTAAAACAGAGTTACAAGTATTGGCGTTGGCGCACCTTTTACGGGATGTATGTTGGGTATGTCTTTTACTATTTTTCTCGTAAAAGCTTCACGTTTGCCATGCCTTCACTGATGAACGACCTTGGGTTTGATAAGGGGGACCTGGGAATCCTTGCGAGTATCCTCTCTCTTTCCTATGGGGCAAGTAAATTTTTAAGTGGGGTTTTGTCCGATAGGGCGAATCCCCGCTTCTTTATGTCTATTGGGTTGATCTGTACCGGGTTTCTCAATATTTTATTTGGTCTCTCTTCGTCAATTCTCTTTTTTGCGATATTCTGGGGGCTTAATGGGTATTTCCAAGGGTATGGGTGGCCCCCCTGTGCGCGTCTCTTGACCCACTGGTACTCTCAGAAAGAGAGGGGCACCTGGTGGGGCTTTTGGAATACCTCGCATAGTGTTGGAGGAGCTCTGATCCCTTTAGTAGCTGCCCTTTGTGCGCAGTTCTGGGGGTGGCGCTTTGCTATGTATGTCCCTGGTGTTCTATGTATTATCGCGGGGCTCTTTTTGCTCAATCGCTTAAGAGATACCCCGCAGTCTTTAGGTCTTCCCCCTATTGAAAAGTTTAAAAATGATTACCCTGAGAAAAAAGAAGAAGAGGAGAGTGGGCTTTCAGCTAACCAGATCCTCTTTAAACACGTATTAAAAAATAAATTTATATGGATTTTGGCTCTCTCTTATTTCTTTGTTTACGTGATCCGGATTGCGATTAATGATTGGAGTGCTCTCTATCTCGTTGAGAGTAAAGGATACTCTCTTCTCATGGCAGGGGGGTGTGTCTTCTGGTTTGAAATCGGAGGGATCTTTGGAAGCTTAGTGGCGGGTTGGGCATCGGATAAAATTTTTGGTGGTAAACGTGGCCCAATCAATGTCCTATTTAGTCTAGGGGTGATCTTCGCTCTGAGCGCCTTTTGGTTTTCACCGGCGGGTTTGCCGATCCTCGACTCGCTCCTCATGTTTGTCATCGGTTTTTTGATTTTCGGCCCGCAGATGCTCATTGGGATGGTTGCAGCAGAGCTCGCTGGAAAGAAGGCCGCTGGTTCTGCGACAGGATTTGTAGGGTTTGTCGCATACATCGGGGCAGCGACGGCTGGTTATCCCCTTGGAATGATCTGCGAAGGATTTGGGTGGCAGGGTTTTTTCTTTACGATCGGTCTTTGCGGTGTTCTCTCTGTTTGCCTTCTTCTTCCTTTATGGAAGGTGGGTGGAACTCGTTCTGCGGCGATGGGAACAAGTGTAAAATCAAAAATTGACGATGATGACACTGATCTGCTCGGACCTGCGCCAACGAACTAAATACCAAACTTGCGTTTGTTGAATATCCCAATTTTCGCTATCTTCTCGAGACATGTCATTCATTCCTCTACATGTACATTCGCAATTTTCTATTTTAGACTCGACAGCTTCAGTTAAGGGGCTGGTAGAGCGCGCTCGCTCCCATGAAATCTCCGCGCTTGCACTCACCGATCAAGGGAATTTACATGGGGCTGTTGACTTCTATAAAGCCTGCGAGGCAGCAGAGATAAAGCCGATCATCGGATGTGAGCTCTTTGTCGCTCCTCTTTCTCGGTTTGAGAAAAAGAGGATTGGGGGACAAAAGGCGGGCTATCCAATCGTCTTGCTCGTAAAGGATAAGACCGGATACCAAAACCTCTGCAAGCTGAGTTCGTCTGCCTATTTAGAGGGTTTCTATTACACTCCTCGGATTGATAAGGAGCTTTTACAAAAGCATAGCGAAGGACTGGTCTGTCTGTCGGGGCCGATGCGTGGAAAGGTCGCCGAGTTGATCCTATCGGAGAATGAAGAAGGGCTAAAGGAAGAGATCGAGTTTTTCCAAAGGCTTTTTGGAGAGGATTATTACTTCGAGGTGACTCGTCACTCTATGAGTGAAGAGCAGATGCGTGCTGATGGGATGGACCGAGAAAATTGGCTTTGGGGAGCCTCTATCGAATACCAGAAGAAGCAAGAAGAGGTCTATCAAAGAATCAAAGAGCTCTCAAAGAGTCAGGGGATTCGAGTGGTTGCGACCAATGACTCTCGCTATCTCGATCAGGGAGATTGGCAGGCTCATGAGATTTTGATGAATGTCTCTTCTGGGGAGCCATGTGAGATCTGGGAGAGGGATTCTGCAGGGAACCCAAAAAACCGAGTTCTCAACCCAAAAAGGAAACTGTGGCTCACTCATGAGCTCTACTTCAAGTCGCCGGAGGAGATGGAGACGCTCTTCGCGGATTTTCCTGAGGCGGTCAAAGAGACCGAAGCGGTTGCGGATAAGTGCGGGTTCTCGTTTGATTTCTCATCGAAATTTTACCCTGTTTTTGTCCCTCCTAAGTTGGAGGGGGCTAAATACACCCCAAAGGAACGGGAGAAAGCGTCGGAGTCTTTTTTAAAGGAGCTGTGTGAGAAAGGGATCCAGAGGAGGTATGATGCTACGGCCTTAGAAAAGGTGGCAGAGAAATATCCCGATAAAGAGCCGATGCAGGTTGTGCGGGATCGGCTCGACTATGAGCTTGAGCTCATCCTCTCTAAGGAACTCGGCGACTACCTGTTGATTGTCTATGATTTCATCTCTTGGGCTAAGGGGCAGGGGATTCCAGTTGGCCCTGGTCGTGGATCTGGGGCAGGTTCAATCGTCTGTTTCTTGACGGGGATCACCGATATCGAACCGCTCCGCTTCAACCTTTTCTTCGAAAGGTTCATCAACCCTGAGCGCGTTTCCTATCCCGATATCGATGTCGATATTTGCATGGAACGCAGGTCAGAGGTGATCGATTACACGGTGAAGAAGTACGGTAAGGAAAAGGTCGCCCAGATCATCACTTTTGGAACGATGAAGGCGAAGATGGCGATTAAAGATGTGGGACGTGTCCTCAGTGTTCCTCTATCGAAGGTCAATGAGATCGCCAAACTCATCCCCGAAGACCCGAATATGACCCTCGATAAGGCGCTCGATATCGATCCCGACCTCAAACGGCAATATGAGTCGGACAAGGAGACAAGGCGATTGATTGATCTGGCTAAAACGCTGGAAGGATCGGTCCGCAACACGGGGATCCACGCGGCGGGGCTCATCATTTCTGCTGACCCGTTGATCAAGCATTTTCCCGTATGCAATGCTAAGGATGACAATATCGTTGTGACCCAGTTTGCGATGAAGCCGGTTGAAGCTGTTGGGATGTTAAAGATCGATTTTCTCGGGCTCAAAACCCTGACAGCCATTCAGCTGGCTGTTGATTCTATCGAAGAGAGTGAAAAAATAAAGATCGACTGGGTGAGGCTGCCACTCGATGACCAACCTTCGTTTTCTCTTCTAAACCAAGGGAAAACGCTTGGACTCTTCCAGCTCGAGTCAGGAGGGATGCAGGAGCTTTGCAAGCAACTGCATATCGACACGTTTGAAGAGATTATGACGGTAAGTGCTCTCTATCGTCCTGGGCCCATGCAGATGATTCCCTCCTTTGTCAACAGGAAGCATGGGCGAGAGCCCATTGAGTTTGACCATCCCAAGGTGCAGGAGATTTTGGAGGAGACTTATGGGATCATGGTCTACCAGGAGCAGGTGATGATGATGGCGCAGCGCCTCGCGGGGTATAGCCTTGGGGCAGGGGATGTCTTGCGCAAAGCAATGGGGAAAAAAGACCAAGAGGAAATGGCTAGGCAACGGGATAAATTCCGCAAAGGGGCCTTAGAGAATGGAATCGATGAAGTCACTTCAATGATCATCTTTGACAAGGTGGAGAAGTTTGCCTCATATGGCTTCAATAAATCACACGCAGCGGCTTACGGCTACTTAAGTTATGTCACCGCTTATCTCAAGGCTAATTACCCCCTCCATTGGATGGCGGCTCTGATGACCAGTGACCGAGACGATCTGGCAAAAGTGACAAAGTTCATCGGTGAGTGTCAAGCGATGGGGATTGCTATCTTACCTCCAGATATCAATGAATCGAAGGAGGTGTTCGTCGCAACTGCTAAGGGTATCAGGTTTGCAATGACTGCGGTGAAGGGGGTTGGCCAAGGGGTAGTAGAAGAGGTGGTGGCTGAGCGCTCGAAGAATGGATCTTTCCTCTCTCTCTATGATTTCATCAAGAGAGTCAATACCCAAAGGGTGGGCAAAAAGGTGATCGAGTGCTTGATCGAGGCAGGAGCGCTAGATTTTTGCGGTTGGACACGCGCACAGCTTCTTGCTGGACTTGAGCCGATCTTTCATGAAGCGCAAAAGCAGCAGAGAGAAAAACAGAGAGGAGAACGCAACTTCTTCGCCCTTATCGAAGATGAATCCACCCGATTCAAAGAGCCTCCAAAGGTCGATCCCTTGCCGAAAATGCATGTCCTAAAGAGGGAAAAGGAGCTTCTTGGCTTCTATCTGACGGGGCATCCCCTCGACGATGTGGAGAAAATGCTAGGGCACCTCTCCTGTGTCGGTTTAGACCAAATCGAGAAGCTCGAGCAGGCAGCTGTTTGCAGGGCGGCCTTTGTGATCGAGAATGTCCTTGTCAAAATAGCTGCTCGCAGTGGGAAGAAATTCGCCATTCTGACGATTGGAGATCGCCACGGGAGATTAGAGCTGCCTATCTGGTCCGAGTTGTTCGATGAACATGCGCATCTCCTTATCGAAAATCAACTAATCTACGCTGTTCTACAAATTGATAAAGATGAGGATGGAACAGTGAAGCTGACCTGCCGGTGGCTCAGCGATCTGACAAAGGTGGATAAAGAAGTGATGCAGGCTTGCGATATTGCTTATGACAAAGCGCGCATGCAAGCAAAGATGGGCCTTCTCAGAAAAGGGGATCGCTCTCGCTCAAAAGGACCCAAAGCAAAACAATTAAAAAAGGAAGAAGATATGCAATTGATCGTCCAACTCGATGCACCCCGTATGCGATTATCGCATGTCCTCGATCTCAAGAAACTCTTTCGTGATTCCCCTGGTAAAGCTGAAATCGAGCTCGAGTTTTGCGAGGGGGAAAGAAAAGTAGGGACACTAGCGATTGGGTCAACTTGGGGTGTTGATTTAACTGAGGAGTTCAAAAAAGAACTTGCTGCACATTCTGTCGTTCTAGGGATCCGCGTTGACAAGTTGCCAGCAGCCCGGTAAAATGGACCCACTTATGCTTAAAGGGTATATGCGAAATCATTCCACTGTCTTGAAAAGCTATCTTTTCTCCTATAAGAAGCTCTTCGAGCTCCACAAACTCTATCCGAGTTTACTTCGCTCTCCAGAGCATTCTTCTAGAAAAAAATCTTGGCTTTTGACAGTGAAAGCATTTCACATACACCCTCTTAGAACCGTTCTTTTTTTTATTATTATCGCCACTTCATCTATCTATGCTGTAGAACCCCTCTCTGTTCAGGATCAATATAGCGCTGTAATTCGGTCCTATGAAGAAAAAGAGTGGAAACAACTCTCCAAGGATTGCGTTCTCATCATCAGTCAGTTCCCCGATAGTCCCTTTGCACAAGATGCGACCTATTTTCTTGGTGTCTCCTATTTCGAGATGGAAGATTTCGATATGGCGAACTACCAGTTCACCGATTATTTAACAGGGCAGGCGACTCCAAAATATTTTGAAGAGGCCATTCAGCATAAATTTGAAATCGCCGAAAAGTTTCGCTTAGGGGCTCGGAAGCACCTGATGGGTTTCAAAAGCATGCCCAAATGGTCACCTGCCGGAAATGAAGCCATTCTGATTTACGACGAGGTGATCTCCGCTCTGCCTCACCATGATTTATCTGCTCATGCTCTTTATGGCAAGGCGCAGATCCAAGTTAAGAATGAAGACTTTAGAGCGAGTATAGAGACCTATCAAACGCTCATTCGTCGCTTTTCTAAACATTCTCTTGCTGTCGAAAGCTATATCGGAGTCGGAGAGGTCTACCTTAAGCAGAGCCAGTCAGAATATCCCGACCCCGATTACCTCGATTTGGCCCGTCTGAACTTGCGAAAGTTTCAAGACAATTTTCCAAGAGAAGAAAAAGTAGCGGTCGCTCTTGAGAACTTGGGGAAGATGGAGAATCATTATGCCCATTCCCTTTACCTTACCGCGCAGTTTTACGAGCGGATGAAAAAATGGGGCGCGGCCAAGATCTACTATGCAAAAATTCTAAAGAGTTATCCCAACTCTGAAATTGTCTATGAGAGTCAAAAGCGCTTGACACATGTGGAGCAAAAACTGACTCAGCTTGAGCAGAAAAAATGAAATGGGCCTTTCTTCTCACCCTTTTCCTAACATCGTGTGGTTACTATTTTGATGGGGGCGATAAGATCACCGTCTCTGTTCCGTATGCCATTGGAGATGATGAAGGAGAGCTGACAGGCGCCCTCGCAAATGCGATTGCCAGGACTGCTCATTTCGAGTATGTCCAGAGAGGCGGGGAATGGATCGTCAATGTAAAGGTCAAGGGGACCGATCATGACCGAATTGGTTATCGGTATGACAGAGATGATAAGAGCGGCAAGCTTCGCGACAACGTGATCGGAATCGAAAACAGGGAGACGATCTCTGTTGAAGTCTGTGTTGAGAGTGCCCGCACGGGTAAGTGTATCTTAGGACCGCAAATAGTCAAAGCAAGAGTCGATTACGACTATGCTGATCCTAACTCTTTACGTGATCTTTCCTTTATCAATGATACGGGCAAAAGAGTCACCTCGATCGCCTTTTCTCTTGGGCAGCTCGATTCTGTAGGGGCAGCGGGACAAGAGGCAAGAATCCCAATTTACGAGAAACTGGCACGGAAAATTGTCGATGGAATGATTGCCTCTGGAGGGGCTGATGGATCAGATTGTTGCGACTGCCCATAGAGATGAGCTCCCCAGATTGCTTGAGTGGGTCCGTCAAAAGATTGGCGAAACCCTCCTAGAAAAGGGAGAGAAGATGCGTCTGGAACTTGCTCTAGAAGAAGCGATCGTCAACGTGATTGAGCATGGGGCGTCGGATGGCTCTCATGAGTTGATTCTCACCTGTCGCTACGTACCGGATCGTCATATCCAGTTTGAGCTCTTTGATGATGGCCCAGCATTCAATCCGCTAGCAAATATCAAAAAGATCGATAGGGAAGCTCCTTTAGAAGAAAGAGAGCTAGGAGGGCTGGGCATTCCTCTGATGCAAGAGTGCGCTGATGTTCTTCTCTATCGAAGAGAGGGAGATCAGAATGTCCTCACCCTTGTGAAGAATCTGACAAATTCCAAGGAATAGGGCCTAAGGGAGATGATCAGCTCTTCTTCCCCATAGAGGTGATCACGGCGTCGGTATCGATCACCTCGATCAGAAATTTCTGCAGAACTTTTAAGATGAACTTTGGGGTGTTGTAGACACCGGCGGTGGTATAGACCAGCTCCAGGTTGGCTTCTTTTTTTGTGAGCTGGGAGATGTAGGTATGAGTCGTCGACACCTCATCGATCAAAGTAGGAACGATCCAGATTGCGAACTTATCATTGTAGAGGGTGATCTTGTCATCTGTCTCTTCTACGTGAAAAAACTGGGTGACGTCATCTGGTTCTTCTTCGTCGAAGTCTTCTTTGTTAAGAAGATCCATTTCACTAAGAGCTTCAATATCAATATCAATGACCCCATCAGGCGCCCATTTTTTCAGGTTGGATGAAAAGTCGTGATACGCCTTTTCTAGATCGTCTGGTGTGATCATGCCCCTCCTACTTTGAGAAAAAATCTCGCCTAGAGTAAGATGAATTCTTACCCCCGCCGTTGTCTTCATATTGAGCATATCGGCCTTTTTTTTAAAAGTACTCAGAAGATGAAAACTCTCCTTTTTTTCTTTTCACTTTTTTTGCTGATCAGGCCACCTCTTGAGGGTCAGTCGCTTAATGTGAAGCTCAAGGCCCATTCAGCGATTCTCATGAATCCCGATACTGGGGCTATATTGTACGAGAAGAAGGCTCATGAACCCCATTATCCTGCCAGCACAATGAAAATTGCGACTGCTCTTTTCGTCTTGGATCAGGAGCGTTTTGGATTAGAGGCTCCTTTTCTCTCCTCGAAGGAGGCGCTGGAGATGATGAACGCGGAAGTGAAACAAGCGGCTCCTTCTGAGTATCCTCCCTTCATTTTGGAGCATGATGGGGTTGTAATGGGCCTTAAGGAAGGGGATGTTTTGCCTCTTAATGTCCTCTTGCATAACATGCTACTTCAGTCCAGCAACGACGCAGCAAACGTGATTGCCGAGAACCATAGTGGCTCCATCGATGCGTTTATCAACGAGCTCAATGCCTACCTGGCCAAGAGAGGACTCAAGCATACCCAATTTCTCAATCCCCACGGCCTTCATCATCCCGAGCAGGTAACAACGGCCTACGAGATGGCTAAGATTGCGTCGTGGGCCTTTCAAAATGAGACCTTTTCTCAGGTAACTAGGAGGACCGAATTTAGCTGGACTTCTCCAACTTCTCAAAAATCAAGAGCGATTCGGAATGTGAACCGTCTAATGAAGAAGGGAAAATACAACTATCCGAGGTCGATTGGAGGGAAGACGGGGTACATTGCAAGCGCAGGGTATAATTACGTCACGGGTGCTGAGCATGAGGGTCGCAGGCTCATCGCTGTCCTTTTCGGATGCCCTGATCGGGTCTCCCGATACGAAGATGCGATCGCCCTTTTTGAAGCGGCATTTCGAGAGAGGACCCAGGTGAGGCGCCTCTTCTCAAAAGATCACCCTCCTTTCATAAGGGAGATTCCCGATGGAAAGTCGGTGTTAACAGCTGCTTTAGGTGATCATGTTGATTATTCTTATTATCCTTCTGAAGAGAGAGAGCTCAGTGCAAAGCTCCTCTGGAGAGATCTCGAACTTCCAATTCGGGCAGGGAGGGAAGTTGGATCTATTGTGGTGAGCGATACGGAAGATCGGTTGGTCTACGCAGCCCCTCTCTTTGCAACAAGCGCTGTAGAGGGGAGGATCTCATCTTTCTATTGGCTCAAATCGAGAAAAAATAGACGGATCATTTTTTCTCTGTTTGCCTTTGTGTTACTGGGTATGGGACTCAAGAGAAAGAAAAAGAGAGGCAAACGCATCTAGGTCGAGTTCCCCTGGTCTTGCCAGAGGGTTCTTGTTGATAGCCTTTAGCGCCTTTTCTATCTTCTCCTTTCTATAGAGCTCACTGAGTGAGGATCGGAGCATCTTTCTTCTCTTCCCAAAGGCGGTTCGCGTCATGAGAAAGAAGCGCTTCTCGCTAAAGGAAAAGGGGAAGGGGTGCAATTGGAGGTGTACCACGCAGGAGTGGACCGAGGGCGGGGGGCTGAAGGAGTTGGGCTTCACCGTGAAACAATAGGTAGGGGTGCTGTAGGCCGATAGGAAAAGGGTGAGGCTGCTGTAGGCAGAGGTGTTTGTCTCTGCTGTCATCCTTTTACCTACCTCTCGTTGCACCATGATGGTTAACGCGGAGAATCTCTCTGATTCGGTGATGAATTTTTGGATGATTGGCGTTGTGATTTTATAGGGTAGGTTGGCGACGACCTTCCATTTTTTTTCGGATTGAGGAAGTCGATCGAGAGAAAAGGTGAGAACGTCTCCCGTAAAGATGTGGAGTCTGTTGTCTTCGGTCTGGAGTCTTTCAAGTGCATCAGCGAGCTTCTCATCTTTTTCTATGGCCCATACAAATGCTCCTTTTTTCAGGAGGTGTTCTGTAAGAGCTCCTGGTCCAGGGCCGATTTCAAGGACATTGTCTCCCGGCTGTATGTCGGCAGCAATGACAATTTTTTCTAAAATATTCTGATCGATGAGAAAATTTTGTGAGAACGATTTTTTTGCTCGAACTCCAAAACTTCTAAGCTCAGAGGGCTTGTAAATAGGCATGATTATTTAAGCGAAAACGGCTGGAAATTTCCAGGGAGCTCATCGAGCTGGCTCTCGTCAAAATTGAATTTTTGGCGCAACTTAGAAATGTAGAGAGGGAGTTCTAGTTCAATCTCTTTCTGGACGAGATCGTCGTGCAGGCCATCTACCTTGGAGTTGAATCTCGGAGGGGCATGTATGACATGATCTTTTAAATAGTAGATCCGATGGACTGTACTCTTATCGCGTCTGCTGACCTGGGCGATGGGCTCGCTATAGGTATTCGGGGATAGACTCGTCAAGATCGTCTTGACCGCTGAAGAGAGACTGCTGCTTTCGACGTTGTACTCTTCTGAGACTTTGATTTTTAGACTAGAGTCTCGGTCTTTTTCTTCAGTGAGTTGTTTCGCTAATGTTTCAAAAGAGAGAGGTTCATTGCGAATGAGTGCATAGGCTTTTTGGGCATACACACTTCCAATTTTCTCTGTGCTTGCTCGGATAGAGAGCACTTGATACTTCCACTCGTCTTGGGGGGGATTTTTGACGAGAAATTCCTTGTAGGCTGATTTGATCGCTTGAGGGCCGATACGCTGCATTGCCTTGGAGTAGACTCTGTGCCAAGTCATTCTTTGAACTGCCATCTCAGAATAGATCATGTCCCAAGCTTCATCTAGGGTGATTCCCACTTCATCAAGAGAAGCCATTACGTTGGGTCCAAATCGGTTGTGAATCTTTTCCCGGACCTCGGCATCGGAAATTTTCAATTCGAGTTTCTCTGCATCGGCTATGATGAGTATATTTTCGATCATCTGATTGAGCATGGGTCGCCAATTCGAGGCGTAATACTGGTGGCGCTGAGTGGGGGAATTGGCCATTTCAGGGTAGTTTCTAGCTAAGAAGACATCCATTTTCTTCATCACGTCGACAACGGTGATGTTCTTCCCATTGACAGAGACAAGCACCCGGTTCTGGACGATGATTTGTTGCTCACTACTTTCCAGCTGCCCTGGGCCACTTCCGAGTAGTAGAAGTAATAGGAGAAAAAAATGGGAAAGGGACTTTCGCATAGGGTTTACTATAGGGGAGATCTGCATAATTAGCTACTCCTCGTTAGCGTTACTCCGTAGAATCCATCCATGCCTCCTTCTGTGGGGAGAGAGCGGAAAGGTTTGCCGCAGAGGTCAAAACCATAGGTCTCTTGGAAGTGGGAGCATTGTTCTTCATTTTCTTCCGGGAGAATACTGCAAGTTGCATAGACAATTTTTCCTTTAGGTCCTAAGAAGGGAAGAGCTTCAGTGAATATTTTTCTTTGTTCTGCGATTAGTCGCTTGAGAAGCTCAGGTGTGAACTTCCATTTTAGGTCAGGATTACGCCTGAGCGTTCCTGAGCCTGAACATGGGACATCAAGTAAAATCCAATCCATTTTTCCCTTCAAATTTTCAAGATTGGAAGAATGGCTCTGGAGGATTTGTGCATTTTCGATTCCTGCTCGCTTGAGTCTTCGTTTGGCCTTTGTTAGAGGGAGGGCACGGATGTCGTGGAGGTAGATCTGCCCCCTTCCTTGAAGCTTGTGCGCAAAAGCTAGGGTCTTTCCACCAGCGCCTGCGCAGTAATCAAGCACCTGGTCTCCCGGTTTTGCTTCGACGAGATTTGCGATCAGCTGGCTCGCTTCATCCTGCACTTCAAAATGGCCCTGCTTGAAACTTTCAAATGTTGAGAAATTGTGCCTGTCCTCAAATTGTACTCCCCAGACAGAGTGTTTCGTCGGTGTGGCAGAAAAAGAATCTTTCCAGGAAGAGAGGAGGGTCTGTCTATTGGTTTTTAAAACGTTAACGCGGATCGTTGTAGGGGCCCTCGTGTTGTTTACCTGGCAGAGCTCAAGGGCCTTTTCTTCCCCGAAATGGCTTCGAAGGGGAGTGAAAAGGATTTTTGGACAGCTCACCCTAATATGGGGAGGGATCGAAGAGTTGGTGAGACATTTTTTGATCGAGAGTTTCCGGTAAGCATGATACCTGGATTCCCAATCGCGCTGCTCTTCGCAAAAATGGTCAATCAGGGCCAGCCATCGGATCATTGCGTAAATGGCCTCGCCAATTTCTTTGCGATCTTTTGAGCCAATGGCTCGATTTTCCCGAAAGTATTTACTCAAGTGGACATCGAGAGGCGCGTTATGAAAATCATAAGCGTTTAAAGCTCTTAGGATGTGGTACTCTCGAAAAGTTTTCTTCATAATTATGCCAAACCATTATACTCCAAAATATTGCATAAGTAAAGGAAAGGGGACTACACTCGATGAATGCTCTTCAAAAATTGATTTGTTTTCTTGGAAGAATCTGTTTCAGCGCGATTTTTATTGTAGCTGGAATCAACAAAATCATGAACTGGGATGCCTCTGAGCAGCTCCTTGTCAACCAAATGCTCGATGTGCTCAGCAAATCCTATCACCATGGATGGGCGCAAACTCTCTTAGATCAGCTCATGCCTCTTGCCCCTATCCTCCTTGTCATCGCTACGATAGCTGAACTGGGGGGAGGGCTACTCGTCCTTTTGGGAATACAGGTCCGTTTTGGTGCTTTTATCCTCTGCCTGTTTTTGATTCCAACGACCTTTTTCTTTCACAATTTTTGGGCTCTTGAGGGGTCGGAGCAACAGCTACAAATGGTCATGTTTTTGAAGAACTTGAGTATTTTTGGTGGTGCTTTAATCCTTCTCGCCTTTGGGAAAGGACCGAAAAGAGCCAAAGCTGAATGAGGGGTAGTGTTTTTTTACAGGGGCTGATCAGCTGCTTAATTGTCGCTTTTGGGCAACCTAGTTTTGCCCCTTGGCTCAGTCCTTTAGCTGCTGCGTTTGGCTATGCCCTTTTCTGGCGAGCGATCCGCATTTTTCCCTTTTCTAAGCAACGTTTTTGGCGCGCTGGCGTCTGGTATAGCTTCATCTCTCTCGTCCAACTCTCCTGGATGAGCTCGATAGAGTTTCAAGGGATCTATATCCTATTTGTTTGGCTCTTTCTCTCTCTCTGTTTGGGGGTGCAGTTTGGCCTTCTCTCCATCTTGATTCCCTATAACCGCCCATTGACGATGGCACGTATTTTGGCGATGGCTTCGGTCTGGACACTTCTCGAATGGTCTCGGTTTCATATTTTATGTGGATACAGCTGGAATTTATCGGGGATGGCCCTTTCCGTTGCTCCTGCGCTTCAATTTGCCGCTCTCTTCGGTATCCTCGGGCTCTCCTTCTGGGTTGTCTTTGTCAACTTGCTCGCTGTGCGCGCTTTTCTTCGAAGGGGGATCTTTCATTACGCAATTTGGATTGGAGCAGCCCTGATTCCCTACGCTTTTGGGCAGGTGCATACTCTTTATCACGAGAGGCAGATGGCAAAGAAAGAAAATGCCAAAGATTTTTCTTGTCTCCTCGTGCAGACAGGCCTTCTCCCCTCGGAAAAAATGCCTCTGGGTGGGAGAATTCGCTCATTTATCTCTCCCTACGATCAATGGAAGCGGATCTTGACCTTCCTACAGAGCGAAGGGGACAAGGGGGCTCAGCTCATCGTCCTTCCCGAAGCTGTTGTCCCTTTCGAAAATGGGAGATGCGTTTATGAAAGGGAGAAGGTAGAAGGGATTTTTCAAGAGGTATTTGGAAAGGATTGCAGAAGGGATTTTCCTTCTATGGTGGCCCCCTTTGGAGTAGCTGGCGAGGGAAGGGTATCCAACGCCTTCTGGACGCAAACAATCTCCAATCTCTTCGATAGCGAGATTGTTGTTGGCTTGACCCATTCAGAAGATAATGGGAATTCCTATGTCTCTGCCTTCCACCTCCAACCCCATAGAGAGGAGCAAGAGCGGTATGATAAGCAGGTCCTTATGCCACTGGCTGAATATCTTCCCTCCCGGTGGCTTCTCCCCCTTGTAAGGAGCTATGGAGTGAGTGGCTTTTTCACTCGTGGCAAGCAGGAGCGCGTGTTTGATGGGGAGATCCCATTAAGTGTTTCGATCTGCTATGAAGAGACCTTCCCTCATATCATTCGTCAAGGAAGGCGAAAAGGGGCCAAACTCCTTGTCAATGTCACGAATGATGGCTGGTATCCCTATTCTAGGTTGCCAAGCCAGCATTTTGAACATGCCCGTCTGCGCTCTGTTGAAAATGGGGCGGCTCTAATCCGAGCCTGTAATACAGGAGTGACGGCTGCGATTGATAGCTTGGGGAGGACAGTGGCCAAGCTAGACGAGTGCGATGATCAGGGGCAAATCCTTGCGGGAGCTCTGTTTGCAAAGTTCAACCCTTATGAGTATTTCACGTTATACACCCTGTGGGGGAACTGGGGAATCGTTAGTTTGAGCCTCTTTTTTATCGGAATATTCGCATTTCTCAAGAAAGAGTTTAGATGGTGATTCTTGTGAACACAGTGTCATCAGAATTTTGCACTTTACGAAAATCATCGATATTAGATAACTTCTAACATTCAGAACGGGCTTTATATGCAAAGATGAGGTGATCGTTGGCCGTTCCCTGTACAGTTTCGAAAAAATCGGTGAAATCGGAAGCTTTCGATCCCTTTAAGCAAAAGACTTTGGGGTCAACCGTTTCCTTTTCTGGCATTGGACTCTTTACCGGTGAGCATGTCGAGCTAAAGCTCCACCCCCTGGCACCTGGCTCTGGCATCCTCTTTCAAAGAACCGATGTCGAAGGGAGCTCTCCACTAGCCGCAGAGCTGAAAAATGTCGTGAGTACTCCTCGTTGCACTATCCTTGGGAATGAGCAGGTGAGTATTCATACAGTTGAGCATTTGCTTGCAGCTCTTTACGCGATGGGGCTTGACAATCTTCTTATCGAGCTCAATGGTCCTGAGGTTCCCATCGTCGATGGGAGTGCAAGGCCCTTTGTCCAAGCGATAAAGGAGGCTGGTTTTGTTCATCAAGAGGCAGATAAAGAGATCCATAAGTTAACTTCCCCCCTCTATTGGTCCCAATCTGATGTTCATCTTGTCGCGCTGCCCTCTGATGAGCTTCGGATCAGCTACACTCTCCACTACCCACAATCTACCTACATAGGCTCTCAGTACTGCTCATTTGCGATCACTCCAGAAACCTTTGAAGAAGAGATATCCCCCTCCCGCACCTTTTGCCTGTATGAAGAGATCCTTCCCTTTATAGAAAAAGGGCTCATCAAGGGAGGAGGTCCAGATAATGCCGTCATCATCAAGGAAGACCAGGTTATTAACAGCGAGGGAGTTCGCTTCTCCGATGAAATGGCTCGGCATAAAGTCCTCGATCTGATTGGAGATCTCTCGCTCATTCCCCCATTCACCGCACATATTATCGCCATCCGCTCAGGCCATGCCTCTAACATCTCTTTTGCAGCAGAACTAATGAATCACCTTAACGCAGGAGAGAACCTAAATGGCAGATGACTTAAGCCGGACTCCTGTCTTGGATATTAAGGCAATTTCTAAGATTTTGCCCCACCGTTATCCTTTTTTGCTTGTCGATCGCATTGTGTCCTTAAGCTTAGAAGAGAGCCTCATCGTTGGGGTGAAGAACGTCACCGCTAACGAGCATTTTTTTCAAGGGCACTTCCCTGGAGTCCCTATTATGCCGGGCGTTTTGATTCTTGAGGCGCTTGCTCAGACGGGTGGTATTCTGGTTCACGAAAAGAACAAAAATGCCAAGATTGCCCTTCTATTGAGTGTGAACAATGCGAAATTTCGCAAACCAGTTGTACCTGGTGATGTCCTCACCTTAGAAGCGAAGGGGGTTCACTTTAGTAGTAAGGGGGGAAAAATACAGGCAAAAGCACTTGTTGACGGGCAGCTTGCTGTGCAAGCAGATATTGGATTTGCCCTCGTCCAAAAAGAACAACTATGAGAGGGTGTATGCGAAATCATTCCACATACACCCTCTTAAGAGCATTAGATTCATTAACTAGGAAAACTCATGTCAAGTAAGAAGTCGTTCATTCACCCTACAGCAGTTATCGAGTCCGGCGCACAGATTGGAAAAAATGTCACTGTTGAAGCCTATGCAGTGATCAAAGGGACAGTTACCCTAGAAGATCATGTTGTCATCAAGTCCCATGCCTATATCGATGGCCATACGACAATTGGGGAGGGAACCATCGTTTGGCCTTCTGCAAGCATTGGGACAAAAACCCAGGATCTCAAATATCGAGGCGAAAAAACCTTTGTCGAAATTGGAAAAAATTGCGAGATCCGAGAGTTTGCTACAATCAACTCCTCCTGCCAAGAAAACTCCGTCGTACGGATAGGAGACAACTGCTTGATTATGGCTTACTGTCATGTTGCCCACAACTGTGAACTGGGAAACCGGGTGATCATGGCAAACAATGCGAATTTGGCAGGTCATGTGATTGTAGAGGACTTTGCAATCATCGGGGGGATGACTCCCATCCATCAATTTTGCCGAATTGGTCGCAACTCTATGGTTGGAGGTTTTAGCCGGATTACCCACGATGTTCCCCCCTACACGATCGGGGCGGGGGCTCCCTACAAACTCGGAGGACTCAACCTCGTTGGACTGAAGCGACATGGCTTTCCCATTGAAGTTCGGAAGGGATTGACACAGGCTTTTCGCCTCACTTACCGCTCGGGGCTGCGGATGGAAGAAGCGCTCAAGGCGATAGAAAGTGAAGTTGATGAGAATCCCCACGTAAAGCATTGGGTGGAGTTTTGCCGTGCATCTAAGCGGGGCCTCATTGGTTTCCAAGGGGTTGTAGTCGAACCACAAGAAGATTTTGCAGAATTTGAAGAGCTATTAGAAGAAGTTTGAAAAACCCAAGTTGCTATCTCCTTTTCTCTAGGCGCAAGCGAGCAATTTAGATACAAGATTCGAGAGGAGGGGCCATATGCATACATATGGGCGGGTGATCGAAGCGCAGTAGATAATTAGTGTAGCCAGCTATATGAGGAAAGATGGGTAGCAACTTGGGTTTAAAAATCGTCTTTTTTGGCACCCCTCCTTTTGCGGCCCAAATCCTAGATGCCCTCTTTGATAGTAATCATGAGATCGTCGGAGTGGTTACTCAACCCGATCGTCCTCGTGGTCGCTCGCAAAAACTCCTCCCTCCTGCAGTCAAAACCCTCGTTTTAGAGAAAAGAGGGCAGTGTCCTCTCTTTCAACCGGAAAAAGCCTCTACTGAAGATGTTGCCAAGGCCCTTGCTGTATTGAAACCCGATCTCTTTGTCGTAGCGAGTTATGGAGAAATCATCAAAGAAAATCTACTGAGCATTCCGCTGCAAGGATCGATCAACGTTCACCCCAGCTTGCTCCCTAAGTATCGAGGGGCGACCCCCATCCAGAGCGCCCTCATGAATGGAGATGCAGAGACAGGAGTGACGATCATCGAGATGGTCCTAAAGATGGATGCAGGCGATATTCTCGAAGTAGTCAAAACCCCTATCGGTCCTGGTGAGACCTTTGGTGAGCTTGAGCAAAGACTTTGTGCTCTTTCCATTCCCCTTCTTCTTAAAGTCATCGAAAAAATTGAAAAGGGGACGGTAAAAAAAATCAAACAAGATGAGACACAAGTCACCTTTGTAAAAAAAATTATAAACGAAGATCGTTTCATCGATTGGAGCAAAAGCGCTGATCGTCTCTGCAATCAGATACATGCATTGTCTCCTGCTCCCGGCGCCTTTTGTTTTGTCGAGATTCGAGGACAAAAAAAGCGTTTGATGATCAAAAGGGCAAAGAGCATTTCCCGTGAAGGTGATGCAGGAGATACTCTTTTCTTTGCTAAGGGAGAGTGGGTCATCGCCTGCGGGAACGGGGCTCTCTCAATTCTTGAGCTGCAGCTAGAGGGGAAGAAAGCCCTCTCAATTAAAGAGTTCACTCTTGGATTCTCGGAGCCTCCAAAGATAATACCAAATAATTAAGATTGCATCCCTTATCGGTATTCCCATATAATTTCCCTCTAGAAAAAAAGAGATTTTAAAGGAGAAACTCGCATGGCATCTACAGTTCAGCTTAGCCCTATTCATCCTCAAACTTTGGGATTTTTTGACGTCACTGCTGGATTTGCAAAAGAAAAGCCACATACCGTAGCAAAGGCTGTAGCGGTTACCATGGGCTGGCTTAAAGAGCTGGACCTCGTTCCCGAAGAGAATAAGGAGACAGCTTCTCAGATTCAATACCATGCCTCTCTTGTTAAGCTTGCTCGAGCACCCGGAAACATTCTCCAAAGTATCAATGGCATGTATAAGAGCGGCTCTGATCTTTTGAGTAAGCGGAGCTGGAAAGAAGGATGCGAAGTGATTAAAGAGAGCACTTCCCTCTTCAACTCTGTTTGGGATGGGGTCGATTTCTTATCGAGAGCGATTCTTTTCCTTCCGAGAAAGGCGCCTGCTTTCGTCACCGGTAGCGGGTGTAACGGGATTGCCCTGGCAGCGGGTAACCTAGTGAAAATCCCATTGCATATTGCAAAAATTTATAACAGTAAAATTTACTCCGCTAAGAAAGACAGTGCAGAATACAACGCTGCTCATAAAGATGTCATTAGTCGTATGATTAGTATCGCAAGTGCTGTAACCTATGTGGCCATAGGGGCTTTAGTGGTTCTCAATGTCTTCTTCGCCTTTGTTTTTTCTCCGTATATCTGGCTTTCTCTTTCCGTTGCTACTATTGCACTATCTTTCACGAGCTATTTTCAGAAGAATCTTGGCAAAGAGGTCGGAGACTAGAATCAACCGTTTATTATTATGAGGGAAATATGACCGTTTCAACTGCAACCGCTCAAGCACCCACTAAAGGCTTTCTTGATTATGCTGTGGACTTTGCGAAGAAGGACGAGAGAAAAGACTTTTTAGAGGTATTCATCACACTCTGTGACTGGGTACCCTACTTCAATGTGGGAGAGCAATACAAAGAGCTCGCCGAACGAGGTAGTGGGACAATCGATACGGCGAAAAAAGGCTTGGCCATTCCCGGTTTCTTCAGCAGTCTCAATGAGGTTCGCCATAAAACAAGTGACTTCTTTCAAAAAGATGATGATGATACAGGAAGGCAACTCTTCAATGCCTCTGCTGTCACTGTACTGAACGGAGCTGAGTCGAGTCTTTTCCTCGATGCGACCGGTCTCGTTCCACTAAAAGAGGGATTGAAGATAGCAAAAACTCTATTTTGGGCTCCCATTTTCCTAATGGAGGTTGTCGACTTCAACTACCGAATCTGTCAATTGGATGACTATCACGAGCAAATCGCAACAAAAAAGGACGATCTGGTAAAGAATGAGCTGCTACTCGAAGTGGGCGAGTCTGGAATTAAAAAGACAAGGCTCGAGAATCGAGTGAGCCATATCAAAGAAGAAATTAGTCTCTATGAGAGTAGAGCTGACTATACCCATTTAATGATCATTAAGAAAGTGACCCTTCTGGCTCTTTCTTCGCTCCTACTCGTTTCCATCCTTTTTGCGAGCATGGCGCAAGGAATCCTCTTTGCTCCTATCACGTTGCTTAGCCTCTCTTCTTCCTGGCTGGCTCTTCATATCATTACTTACATGTATGATCGGGTGCTGACCGCCCGCATGGAAGAGATGGACCAGCGGAAGAATGAGCTGAGCATTGCGAACATGATATAGAGCGGACAGCTCGCAAGAGGAAAAAAGCTTCATGTCCAGCTATCGCCCCGTAACTCCGGAGTACTTCGCCTCAGGGCTGACAGAAGGAGCATGGTGGGCAACTTTTTTAGGGATAGAGACCGCCTTTCTCTATTCTGATGTTGTCGAGAGACGAAATGTCGCTGTTCTTCCGGACTCACATCCGATGAAAGCCGATCTCTTGTGGGAGAAGACGAAAAACACAATCATCTCTTCAGCCCTGGTCGTTTCCACTCTTTCTATCACCATTAACTCCCTTGCCCGGGCACAATACCTCGCCCTTGGAAATTTAGCTCCTCCAGTCGCCTTTTTGGGTTATTCAGGAAGAGCCCTCTCTTCACTGGCCGGTCTCTGGGAGAGTTCAAAGGAATTGGCTGAAGGGCTCTATGCTTTATTCACGCCAAACGGGCAAAAAACGGCCGGGAACACACATTTTCTACAACTGCAAAACTTCCTTAGAGTTGCCTTTTACGTCACGAGCGCGGCTTGGGGTATTCTTGGCGCCGTCTGCACTTGTTTGGGGGCAGATTCTCTTTTTCCCATTGTCGATGCCCTCTTTTACCAGGCTACCCTTCTCGCCGGAGCAAATTTACTCGCCCTCATAGGGGTATCTTTATTGCAGGGTGAGGAGAAGGAAATATGCATATAAGGGAGTGGGCCTCTCTCTTCCTCTGTTTGGGGTTCTTTGGGGCGATGATTCTGATTGCAAAGGGGGCCCAGGTAAGAGATGTGGGTCTGATCGATGCGCCACAAGAAATAATCACTATTACACTCACCGAGGATACTGAGCTCCTTGGCACCTTCGAATGCTATCCTGGCATATCCTTGCGCACTCTTCTGAAAAATATTCCTATAGAGGGAAATGTGAAAAAAAGAGGACGCTACAGCAAAAAAATACTATACACATCTCAGACTATAGAAATTTCTGAGAAAAGCTCATTTTAGTGGACCGATTAGAGAAGAACGGAAAAATTCTTGTAGGAAAAACCCACCATTTGTTACTCTTTGTCCCTTTAGTGTACTTAAGATAAGGGATCACCAATCTCCTTAGGGAATTTGAGGAGGAGGGACCCCTGTCTCTCTTGATAAAAGAGTGAAGAATAAGGAAGGAAAATGCCTCTGCAATTAATGGGAAAAAAGAAGGGAATGACCCGTCTCTTCGACGAGAAAGGGACAAGCATTGTTTGCACTGTGATCGAAGCAGAGCCAAATGTCGTTGTCCAGCTCAAGAATCTTGAGAAAGATGGGTATTTAGCTGTGCAGACAAGTGCAGTGAAAGTGCTTCCTTCTAAATTGAAAAACGTGCTGAAGCCACAAAAGGGACACTTTGCTAAGGCAAAAGTGGAGCCCCGGAGACACCTCATCGAATCGCGTATTGGAGAAGGAGAGGAGTTCACCGTTGGACAAGAAATTGGCGTTGAATATTTCGCCGATGCTACCTATGTCGACGTGAGCGGCACCTCAAAAGGAAAGGGGTTTCAAGGGGTGATCAAGAGACATGGTTTTGCAGGGGGGCCTGCAGCTCATGGTTCTGGATTTCACCGCACTGCTGGATCGACCGGGATGTGTTCAGACCCAGGACGAACGCTTCCAGGGGTTAAGATGGCTGGACATATGGGAAATGAACGTGTGACAATCGAGTGCCTCAAGGTCATCAAAGTAGATCAAGAGAGGAACGTCCTCTTAGTAAAAGGAGCGATTCCAGGTACACGCGGAGGGCTCGTCTACATTCGCAAATCTGTCAAGAAACCCGGAACTAAGAAGAGAGGATAGGAGCGTGGCAACACTTAAGAAATACGACCTAGATGGCAAGGATAAAGGAGAAGTTTCCGTTGATGACGCACTCCTATCTGAAACCGTCAATTCGCAGATGGTCAAAGACTACCTAGTCGCACAAGCTACTAATAAGCGTCAGTGGTCTGCTAGCACGCAGACGCGCGCTGAGGTGAGCCACTCCAAGCGAAAACCCTTTAAACAAAAAGGGACTGGTAATGCCCGTCAGGGATTTCTCGGAGCTCCCCAGTTCAAAGGTGGGGGTAGGGTTCATGCACCAAGGCCTAAGTTTGAGCAGCATGTACGGATCAACCGCAAAGAACGACGTGCGGCCATCCGCCATATCTTAGGCGAGCGAATCAAAGAATCCCAAGCCCACATTCTCGAATATACAGCTCTAGAAAATCCAAAAACTAAAACACTCGCTCATTTCCTTAAGGCCCTCAACCTCACAGGTAAGAGGGTTCTTTTTTTGGCAGAACGAGGAGAAGACCTCAAGGCTGTTTATGCGACTC
Organism: Chlamydiota bacterium; assembly: GCA_011064965.1. Classification (GTDB taxonomy): domain Bacteria; phylum Chlamydiota; class Chlamydiia; order Chlamydiales; family Rhabdochlamydiaceae; genus Sacchariniichlamydia. Next base: position 16,624 of record JAAKFS010000009.1, on the reverse strand, counting down.
TTTCAAAATCCTTACGCAATATTCCCAAGGTAGAGTTTACTTACCTGCCCAACCTAAGTGGCAGAAGCCTGGCCCTTAGCCAGGAGGTGGTGATCCTTGAGTCTGCCCTAGGTGAGCTGAATGAGACACTTGGAGGAAAGAACTGATGCAAAAGAAAAGCCCCTACGATATCATTAAGTCCCGTTACGTTACGGAAAAAAGCAGCGTTCTCGAATCGCTTAAGGACAGCACAAGTAACCCTTCTCTCGCCAGATGCGAACTTCCCAAATATGTTTTCCTTGTCGAAAGAAAAGCAAACAAGCGTGAGATTGCAATGGCAATCGAGCAGATATATTCAGAAAAGGGAATCAAAGTGCGATCGGTCAACACGATCACGATTAAGCCAAAAAAACGACGGATGCGTGGACAGATAGGGTATAAGTCCAGCTTTAAGAAGGCGATTGTCACCCTTAATAAAGGCAATGAGATCCAGGAAACCGTGTAAGGATTGTAAACTATGACAAAGAAATTTCGTCCTACTACTCCTGGCCAACGCTGGCTTGTTCTTCCGAGTAATGATCAGCTCACTCGAGACGGAAAGAAAACGCAAAAGCCTCTCAAGGCTTTGCTCAAGATCAAAAAGCGCACCAATGGTCGGAACCACCACGGGCATATCACTTGTCGTCACCGAGGAGGGGGGCATAAACGATTTTATCGCCTCGTTGACTTTCGGCGTGACAAGGAAAATATCCCCGCGAAGGTTTTTTCTATTGAGTATGACCCCAATCGGACAGCTCATATTGCTCTTCTGCATTATGCAGATGGAGAAAAGCGATACATTATCGCACCAGAAGGGCTAAAAGCCGGCGACAATGTGATGACTGGTGATGCCCCTCCCTACAACGTCGGATGTTGCATGAGACTAAAGTCCATGCCCTTTGGCTCTGCCATCCACAATATTGAACTCGTTCCTGGTCGTGGTGCAAAACTCGTTCGCTCTGCTGGCCTCTCGGCACAGCTAATGGCTCGTAGTGGGGGTTATGCCACAATCAAAATGCCATCGGGTGAAGTGCGGCTCATCAATGAGAACTGCCGTGCTACTTTTGGCGTTGTTTCCAATGGAGAGCACTTTCTCCGGGTCGATGGTAAGGCTGGAAGAGTGCGCTGGAAGGGCTTTAGACCCACTGTCCGTGGAACAGCGATGAACCCTGTCGATCACCCTCATGGGGGTGGTGAAGGACGCCATAACGGGTACCTCCCTCGAACACCATGGGGAATGTATACGAAAGGCTATCGAACGAGGCATAAAAACAAAACGAACAAGTGGATTGTAAAGCGCCGTAAAAAGTAAGAGGCTAAATAACTATGGGAAGATCTCTGAGAAAAGGACCCTTTGTCGACCACCATCTTGAAGAGAAGGTTGTGAAGCAAAATAAAGAGAAAACCAAGAAACCTATAAAGACCTGGTCGCGCCGCTCGATGATTATTCCCGATATGGTGGGCCATACCTTTGAGGTCCACAATGGAAAGAAATTTCTGTCGGTTTTTGTATCGGAAAACATGGTTGGGCATCGGTTAGGAGAATTCTCGCCGACTCGCACCTTTAAAGGGCACCCGCTCAAAAAGTCGGGAAAGTAAAGGACTGAAGAATATGTCAAAATCGAGAGCAATCACAAAGTATGTGCGAATTTCACCTCGTAAAGCGCGCCTAGCTGCTGGACTCATTCGTGGCCGTAGTGCTGAAGAGGCAGTAGTGCAACTGCAATTCACCAGTTTAAAGGGAGGAAGACTCCTGTTAAAAACTTTGAAAAGTGCGATTGCCAATGCAGAGACAATTCATGGAATTCAGAGAAGAGATCTGCATGTTGACGAAGTGCGCATTGACCCTGGGCCGATCATCAAGCGGGCAAAACCCAAAAATCGAGGCGGCCGTGCACCGATATTCAAGAGAACAAGCCACATGACTGTGGTAGTGAAGGCTGAAGAGTAAATTTAAGGAGTATATTGATCAATGGGACAGAAAACATCCCCCATCGGTTTCCGATTAGCGCTAACAAAGAATTGGCGCTCAATTTGGTTCGCTAACAAGCAGGAATTTGGCAATCTCCTTGAAGAAGACCGCCAGATCCGGAAGTTTTTACAAAGTCGCCCTGCCTGTGCAGGCAGCAGCAAGTTCACGATCAAGCGAATGAGCGGAAAGATCGAAGTGACCATTCACACAGCTCGTCCAGGACTTGTCATTGGGAAAAAAGGTGCTGAGATCGAAATGCTCAAGCAAGACCTAAGAAAACTTACCGGAAAAGAGATCTGGGTAGAAGTTGAAGAAATCAAAAGGCCCGATCTTGACTCCCAACTTGTTGCATATGGAATTGCAAGACAAATTGAACGAAGAATCCCTTTTAGACGAGTATTGAAAAAATCGCTGCTAGCGACTATGGATGCCGGCGCTGCGGGCATTAAAGTCCAGATTTCAGGTCGCGTTGGGGGGGCAGAGATCGCCCGTACAGAATGGTACAAGGACGGGAGAATCCCTCTGCATACACTACGTGCAAATATCGATTATGCTGTAGCAAGAGCTGAAACGACTTATGGCTCGATTGGCATCAAAGTGTGGATCAATAAAGGCGAAGAAAAGTAGGAGTGGACGATCATGGCTCTCATGCCAAACCGAACAAAGTATCGTAAATCACAAAAAGGGCAGCAAAGGGGCCTAAGTAAGGCCGCCTGTTTCCTCGATTTTGGTGATTTTGGAATGCAAGCTCTAGGCCGCGGGAGGATCACGCATAAGCAGATCGAAGCCTGCCGTGTTGCGATCAACCGCCACTTCCAGAGGAAGGGAAAAGTATGGATTCGGATCTTTCCTGATAAGCCGGTTTCTAAGAAGCCCGCAGAGACTCGAATGGGGAAGGGGAAGGGAAGCACCGACCATTGGGTAGCAGTAGTTCGTCCGGGACGAATATTATTTGAAGTTGCTGGGGTGAAGCGTGAAGATGCACGAACAGCCCTACGGCTCGCAGCAGCTAAACTTGGAATCAAGACACGTTTTGTAGATCGCGTGGAAAGGGTGTGAGGCGATTATGGATAGAATGATGGAATTTAAAGACCAATCTGTGGAAGAATTGAAAGCCTTATTTCGTGATCTTTCAAAGGAAATCTACGATTTAAAGAATGAATTTAGCATGACGCGAAAAATTGAAAAACCTCATCTCCTAAAGAAAAAAAAGAGAGATCGGGCCCGCGTCCTTACCCTACTCAGTCAGAGAGGGGAAAAGGTTAGGAGCGAAGGATAGAGAATGGAAAAAAGAAAGCCAATAACGAGAAAAGTTCGAGAGGGTGTAGTCGTCTCCAATAAAATGGATAAGACGGTGACCGTACTTGTAGAGCGAAGGGTCCGGCATCCCCAATTTCAGAAAGTGATCACGCGCGGAAAAAAATACTATGCGCACAATGAAGACAAGGAGATCCCCGTAGGGGCAAAAGTAAGCATTATCGAAACAAGACCCCTTTCCAAGCTAAAGCGTTGGCGAGTCTTAGAGATTCTAGCATAAGGAAATAAGTATGATTCAACAAGAATCCGATTTAGCGGTAGCTGACAATACCGGTGCCAAAAGAGTCCGGTGCTTTAAAGTTCTGGGTGGCTCGAAAAGACGGTATGCAGGTGTAGGCGATGTGATTATCTGCTCTGTTAAGGATGCTGCTCCTGATGGCTCTGTGAAGAAAGGTGAAGTCGTTCGCTGTGTGATCGTAAGGACAAAGAGCTATGTGCGTCGCCCAGACGGGACTGCGCTCAAGTTTTACGACAATAGCTGTGTGATTATCGATGGAAATAACAATCCAAAAGGGACCCGGATTTTTGGACCCATTGCTCGTGAGATCCGCGATGGGGGATTTATCAAAATCACGTCCTTAGCCCCCGAAGTGATTTAGGAGAAATGATGAGCAAATGGATTCGAGAAGGTGATCAGGTCGTCGTCATTGCCGGCAATGAGAAGGGGAGTGTGGGGAAAGTCCTCCACCGCTCTAAAAGTCGGGTGGTGATTGAAGGCCTCAACATTCGAAAAAAACATATGAAACCGAAGCAGAAAATGCAGCCCGGAATTGTTGAGATGGAAACACCCATCCATATCTCCAACGTGAGCTACTGCAACGGCGATGGCAAACCAGTAAAAATTAAAGTGAAACAAGATAGTGATGGAGCGAGAAGTCTCGTCTACATGGACGCAGGAAAGGAACAGCTCCTCCGTTTTGTAAAACAAAAGAAAGACTAGCCCATGTCAACATTACGAAAGAAATATTTAGAAGAGATTAGAGAAACCCTTCAGAAACGTTTTGAGTATAAGAACGCAATGCTCATTCCTGTGCTGAAAAAAGTGACTCTCAATATGGGAATTGGAGAGGCGACAAAGGATAAGAACGCAATCCAAGATTGCATCAAAGAGATGACAGTACTTACAGGACAAAAGCCGATTCTAACAAAGGCACGCAAGTCAATTGCGAACTTTAAGTTGAGAGAAGGGCAGCCTCTAGGTGTCAAAGTAACTTTACGAAAAACGAGAATGTACGATTTTGTCTATCGTTTTTGTAACATCGTATCTCCACGGATTCGCGATTTTCGAGGCTTTCCTGTCAAATGCGATGGGCGAGGGAACTACTCTCTAGGCCTTACCGATCAGCAGGTCTTTCCAGAGATCAACCTCGATGAAGTGAAGCGGACCCAAGGGATGCACATCACATTTGTCACTTCAGCGAAGACTGATGAAGAATGTTATGAGCTGCTCAAGCAGCTAGGACTACCATTTAAAGAAGGTAAATAGAAGATGATTTTCGATCCGATTGCTGATTTATTGACAAGGGTGCGCAACGCGCAGAAGCAGCGCCATCGCTATGTCGACGTTCCTCTAAGCAAGGAAAAGGTGAGCATTGCAAAAGTCTTGTTGGCACAAGGATTTGTGGGTGAAGTGTTCATCAACGAGAAGAAGAGAGCCTTCCGAATTTATTTAAAATACTCGTCCAATCGTACCCCTGTCGTTCATGGGTTGAAAAGAGTTTCCAAGCCTGGTCTTCGCCGCTATGTTGGCTATAAGGATATCCCAAAGATTCTAGGTGGAATGGGGATTGCAGTACTCTCGACAAGTTCGGGGATTTTGGATGGAAATACCGCCCGAGAAGAGAAATTGGGTGGAGAAATGTTGTGTTACGTCTGGTAAGGAAACAAAGATATGTCACGCTACGGAAAATTACCTATTGAACTCCCCAGCGGAGTCGAACTAAAGAAAGAGGGAAATCTCGTTTCTATTAAAGGACCCAAGGGAGAGCTTTCACTTGAGGTGAAAGACGAGATTGACGTCCAAGCAGAAGAGAGCAACATCCTCGTATCATTTGATGAGAAGGGCACAGTTCATAAAGCTATGCATGGGCTCTATCGATCCCTCGTCAATAATATGGTTATTGGTGTGAGTAAAGGGTTTGAGAAACGTCTCAGCCTCATCGGGGTTGGGTATCGGGCAGCGATCTCCGGGAGCCAGCTCGATCTTCAACTCGGATTTTCTCATCCAACTCGTTTAGATATCCCAAGTGGTCTCCAAGTGACTGTGGAAAAATCGACCACTGTTATTGTTCAAGGCATTGATAAGCAAGCTGTTGGACAATTTGCTGCCATAGTGCGCAGCATTCGCCCTCCTGAGCCTTACAAAGGGAAAGGGGTGCGATATGAAGGAGAAAAAGTACGAAAGAAAGCTGGAAAAGCAGCAAAAGGTAAGTAAAAGGTATATTGATGGAAAGCCATCTTAAAACAAATCGAATTCAGAGAAAAAGACGAGCGATGAGAGTTCGTAAGACAGTGCGCGGTGATCATGAGAGACCCCGACTCACTGTTTTTCGCTCAAATAAGCATCTTCATGCGCAACTTGTCAACGATGAAACCCATGTGACAATCTTTGGTTTTGGAACGACAAGCAAAGATTTTAAGGGAACTGACTTAGGAAAGAAATCTAAGAAAGCGGCTCGAGAAATTGGTAAGCGCATTGCTGCTGAAGCCAAAAAGAAAAATATCGAGAAATTTGTTTTTGATCGCGGTAGCTATAAATACCATGGGCTCATTGCTGAAATCGCAAATGCAGCTCGGGAAGAAGGAATTAAGTTTTAAGGAAAAATTATGGCAGGAAAGAAACGTTATTTTCTAGCGGAAGAGATAGGAACCGAGTTCGACGAAAAAGTCCTCTATATTAACCGCTGTTCCAAAGTAGTCAAGGGGGGAAGAAAGTTTAGCTTTTCTGCCCTCATCCTCATTGGTGATGGTGCTGGTCACGTCGGAATAGGGTTTGCAAAAGCGAATGAAGTTGCCGATGCAATTCGAAAAGGGTCAGAAGCAGCCCGCAAGCATGTCCTGCAGTTCGAAATGGAAAATGAAACCATTCCTCATGAGATCATGATGGATTGGGACGGAGCAAAGATATTGCTCAAGCCAGCTCCAGAGGGTACAGGTATTGTTGCGGGATCAAAAATGCGTTTCGTTCTCGAAATGGGTGGGATCAAGAATGTCGTTGCAAAGAGCCTCGGCTCCAACAACCCATTGAACCTAGTCCGAGCAACCTTTAAGGCTCTTGAAAACTTGAGAAATCGAAAGGAGAGCTTAGCAATCAGAGGCATTGAACAATGACAACTCTATCAACTTTAAAAAACACTCACCGTTACAAGAAGAAAGTTCAACGAGTGGGACGTGGTCCAGGTTCAAAGAGAGGAAAGACCTCTTGTCGTGGAACGAAGGGCAGTAAAGCCCGTTCTGGATATAAAAGACGTCTCGGTCAAGAAGGGGGACAACTCCCTCTCTTCAGAAAACTCCCCACTAGAGGGTTTTCCAATGCACGTTTTCGCATTCCTGTCCTTTCCATTAACCTTAGCCTGATTGAAGAACGCTATTCCGATGGAGAGACCGTCAATTTTGAGACTTTGCGTCAAAAGGGGCTTGCTCCTAGGACTATCCCCGGAGGAATTAAAATTCTTGGGCAGGGAGAGCTCAAGAAAAAAGTATCAATTGAAGCCCATCGATTTTCTGCATCTGCTAAAGCAAAATTGGAAAAAAATAAGATTTCCTATGTGGAAATACCTTTAAAACCAGCCAATAAGGCGTAAGAGAGCACCTATGATACATGCACTGTCGCGTATCCTTTCGGTTCCCGAGCTAAAGAAGAAAATTGCATTCACCATGCTCATGCTCGTCCTATGTCGGATTGGAGCTTATATCCCTGTTCCTGGAATCAATGGAGATGCCGCAGTTGAAATCTTCCGCCGTGCGACGGGAGGAAGTCAAAACCTTTTCCAACTAATGGATGTTTTTTCTGGTGGGGCTTTTGCTCAAATGACGGTGATTGCTCTCGGAGTAATGCCTTACATCTCGGCATCGATCATCATGCAGATTTTCATGGCTCTTGCCCCCTCTCTTCAGAGAGAGATGAAAGAAAATCCCGAAATTGGACGGCGAAAACTCGGGAAGATGACGCGGCTCTTAACTGTCGGCCTTGCTCTTTTTCAAGCTTGGATCTTTGCCCGTTATGCTTTGGGCATGAACGCTGGAAATCCCGGGATTATTGTTACCGAAGTCCTCAAATTACAGGCATTCGGCACCCCATGGCTTTTTTATATGATTGTTATGGTGACGATGAGTGCTGGTACAATGGTTCTCATGTGGATTGGAGAACAGATCACTGAAAGAGGTGTGGGCAATGGGATCAGCTTAATCATTACTTTAGGAATCCTCTCCTCTCTTCCAAGTACTATCGGTGCCATTGGAAGAAAATTGAACCTCGATTCCCAAGAACCTGGACAGCTCTCCTTTGCATCCCTCTTCCTTCTCTTAGCCCTGTTTGTCTTCATCATTGTTGGAACGATTTTGGTCGTTCAGGGGCAGCGGAAGATTCCTCTTCAATATGCTCGCCGCGTTGTCGGAAGACATGAAGTACAGGGGGGTAGGGCCTATATCCCTCTAAAAGTGAACTACGCAGGGGTGATCCCAGTGATTTTTGCCTCATCTTTTCTCATGTTTCCCGCGACAATAGGACAATTTGCTGGAGAAGGAAACTGGATCGGAAATCTTGCTAAGTGGTTTTCTCCTGGCAGTAGTGTTTACATATTGGTTTTTGTTCTCCTCATCATCTTTTTCACCTACTTCTGGACGGCAACCCAATTCCACCCAGAACAGATTGCCTCGGATATGAAGAAGAATGGGGCCTTTATCCCCGGTATCCGACAAGGGAGACCGACCCAAGATTATCTCGAATCGACCATGGGACGCATCACCTTTGCTGGAGCCGTATTTCTCGCTATCATAGCCGTTCTTCCTTCGATCATCGGACGGTTGCTCCATCTTGATCCAAGTATTAGTTATTTTTTTGGTGGAACCTCCCTTTTGATTTTAGTGGGAGTCGTATTAGATACTTCGAAACAGATTGAGTCCCATATGTTGATGAAACGGTATGAGGGCTTTATGAAAAAGGGGCGATCTCGTAGGAGATAAAACCTCTTTGAAAAGGATCCAAGAGAAGAATTTGTTTTGAAATTAAACAATTCATCTGCTATATTTTGTGTGTTATTGAACAAAGGATATAAGGAATGCCAAGAGTCATAGGAATAGATATTCCCGAAAAAAAGCGTCTGATCATCAGTTTGACCTATATTTATGGCATTGGTTCTAAGCTTGCTGGGGATATTACTAAGAAATTAGGATTAGATCCAAATATGAGAACTCACCTTCTTAAAGAAGATGACATCGCGCGGCTGAATCAACTCCTCCAATCTGAGTATGCAGTTGAAGGAGACCTCCGCCGTCAGGTCCAGAATAATATCAAGCGACTCATTAGCATCCAATCTTATCGTGGAATTCGACACCGGAAAGGACTTCCTGTTCGTGGTCAAAGGACCTCTTCAAATGCCCGTACCCGTAAGGGTAGGAAGAAGACCGTAGCAGGCAAGAAGAAGGCAGCATAACGTTTTAAGGAGAATGACTATTGGCTAAGCAAGATTCGCAAAAAGGGACTATGAAAAAAGGGACTGTTCGCACGAGAAAAAAAGTGCAAAAGAACATACCAACGGGGATCGCACACGTTAAAGCTACGTTTAACAACACTATTGTCAGTATCACAGACCTCGTAGGAAACGTCATTGCTTGGGCATCTGCTGGGAAGATGAATTTTTCTGGTTCTCGCAAATCATCAGCCTTTGCAGCAACGATTGCTGCTCAGGATGCAGCCAGAATTGCAATGTCAATGGGAATGAAAGAGATAGAGGTCAATCTCAAAGGACCTGGCGCCGGCCGGGAATCAGCTGTTAGAGGACTACAAAGTGCTGGACTGATCATCACGCTCATTCGCGACAAAACTCCAGTACCGCACAATGGTTGTCGTCCAAAGAAAAGACGTCGTGTCTAATTGAAATATAAAGTTTTAGGGAGAGAAATATTATGGCAGTGAGATATGGCATATTTGAATTGCCGAACAAAATCACACTTGAAGAGACTGCAAAAGATGGGACATTTGCTCGATTTATCGCGGAACCTTTTGAGAGTGGCTTTGCCCATACAATGGGAAATGCCCTGCGAAGAATCATGCTCAGTTCACTAGAAGCTCCTGCTATTGTCTCCATCCGGATCGAGGGCGTGCCTCATGAGTATATGGCGGTTGAAGGGATCATCGAAGACATGACCCATATTGTCCTGAACCTGAAAGGCGCATTGCTGCGTAAGCTACCATCATCTGAGGAATTTGGCTCAAGACGGCCCGTAACGATCAACAATACATTAGAAGTCACTGCTGCAACACTCGATAAACATGAAGGGCAATACCCAGTCACATTGAACGACTTTCTTGGGAAAGTTCCTTTTGAAGTGATCAATCCCGATCTAGTGATTTTCCGTGTGACTCAGCCTATGACGAAGCAGATCGATATAAAAATCGCGATTGGAAGAGGGTATGTCCCTTCTGAGCGGCATGATTTTGAGACAGGTGTTGATGAGATTGTCATCGATTCGATCTTCTCACCCGTACGTCTTGTCAATTATTATGTACAAAATACTCGGGTTGGTCAGGTGACTGACTTTGATAAGTTGGTCCTTGAAGTGACTACTGATGGAAGAGTTTCTCCTGAAGAAGCCCTATCTTTTGCTACACAAATCGGTATCCTCCACTTTGGTGTCTTCAAAGAAATTGAGACAGATCCTGTGACCTTCGATAGTGAGGAAGAGGAATCGGATAATGATAAAGATGAGCTGATGTCAAAACTTGTGCTCAAAATCAATGAGATTGAGCTTTCTGTCCGCTCAACAAACTGTTTGTCAGGAGCTGATATTGAGACGATTGCTGAGCTCGTTGTCATGCCTGAGTCTGAAATGCTCAAATTCCGTAACTTTGGGAAGAAATCTCTGACTGAGATCAAAGCGAAACTAGAAGAAATGGGCCTCCATCTGGGTATGGATCTTAGTCGAATGGGCATCACCCAAGAGAATGTCAAGGAAGTTCTCGAGCAATACCTTAGTGAAAAAGCAGGAACAGAAGTATGAGACATCGCAAGAACAACTTCAAACTCGGCCGGAACTCTGGCCACCGACGTAGCTTAATTGCCAATATGCTTAAGTCACTGATTGAGCATGAGCGAATTGTGACCAGCACAGCAAAAGCAAAAGTTCTGCGTCGCTACGCCGATCGCATGGTTACCCTAGCGAAAAAGAACTCCTTAGCTAGTCGTCGCCAAGCCATTGGACAAATGATGGTTCGATTCAATTCCCTTACGCCCAAAGAAGCTCGTGCTGCTAAGGAAGGTGATACGTCTGCTTATAACACTGATAGAAAAGTGATTCAAAAGCTTTTCAATGACCTAGGCCCCCGCTTTGCTAGCCGTGAAGGGGGATATACTAGACTTATTCAGACCTCAGCCCAAAGAAAGGGTGATGGGAGCCCTAAGTGCATCATCGAGTATCTTCCCGAGTGATGAACTTAAGTACTCTGTTTCAAGAATTTTTCAGAGAATCTGCCCCCATCTTTTCCCGCTCGCGCTTAGTGCTCGACCTCGCTAACTTTCTGTAAGTTAGCTTATGTCTCCGCTCTTCACGGGGCAGAACAATCTATAGCCATTTTCTTGTGAAAACTTTTGAAACAGAGTACTAGTCACCAGTCAAAATTCTCTTCATAGCCTAGATCGATCAGCTCTTGACCGTACTTGAGTTTAAATAGATTCTTGAGTTCTTCATCGAACTCTCTTTTCCACGGTCCCACTTTTCCCTTATTGAAGGTGGAAGATCCCCCAAATAGCTGGTCCTTGACGTAACTATACTTTTCATCGGATAGCGTGACACCGAGAAAATCATTGATTTTCTTCATCTCCTGGTGCATTTCCGATTCAGTTGCAATGCCCCCTTTTGGCCCAACGAGCATTTCATAACGAATGACACATGTATTTGGGATTGATAAAATCTCGACAGCTGCTGTAATGGCGCTTCGCATAGTATTGCACCAAGTATTCGCGTAGTCATTTTGCAAGAGATCTCTAGGAATAGGTGGCGCAAAGCCAATCAGCTTTTTGATCTTCTCTTTTCTTGTAAAGATAACCCAAGGGTCTCTATCGAGTGATTTGTCGAGCATATCGGCAAGAGAGCAGAAGACATCTCTTAAGTCGCGGATGAGCACTACTTTTTTCATTACGTAAATGTAATCCATTTGATCTTCAGAATAGCTTGAGAATGGAAGGTTAAAGTGCTGTGTGCTCACACAGAGATCAAAGGCATCGAGAGTATCTTCAATGAGGCTAAAATACTTTTGTGCCATCGTTGTGCCAGATTTCGGGATCGTGAAAAGAATGAAAGGCTCCTCTCTCTGATAGCTCCCTGCACTATTGCCCGTCGCAAAAAACCCAATCAAGAAAACAGCTACAAGTAATGTCTTCAACTTTTGCATGAAAAAACCATCTCCTACCAGTTGAAATCCTTTTCATATCCCAAGTCGATGAGCTCTTGACCATACCACTGTTTGAAAAGCTCTTTCAATTCGTCATCAAACTCATCTTTCCATCTATTCATGTGTCCCTTGTTAAACGTCATTGTGCCACCAAACAAGTGAGACATAATATCCGCATATTGCTCATCTTCGAGAGAGAAGTCCAAAAAGTCGTTGATCATTTTCATTTCACATCGCATAGCCTCTTTTGATCCTCCTCCATTCGGCCCTACGAGATTCTCAAACCTCACGACACAAGTGTTTGGGTATTTGGAATACTCAATTGCCCGTGCGATGAAATCATGCAATTTTTGTGGGATGGATTTTCCGTGATAGCTCCAATAGAAGTCTTTCCGTGACCCTCTAGAATAGTCAATCACTTGAATGAGTTGTTCTTTTTGCGATAAGAGATACCACTTGCTATCAAAGTCTATAGAAGATTGTAGGTAATGCTTTCTGTTGTTGATATGATTTAAGCTTGAGCAGAAAACATCTCGTAGATCCCGAATCATAATGATTTTTTTTGTTTCTGGATTCTCCCGAAAGAAGCCTTTAGGTAAACCGGACTCAACTTCGCTCAAATGAGAAGGACAAAATCTTAGTCCACTGTTTGGTACTTTTTCTTGAACCAAGTTGATATATTTTCCTATGAGAAATGTCCCTGATTTAGGAATGGAAAGCACAAATACGCTCTCATCTCCCTCCACTTTAACAAAAAGAAGCATCAAAAAAGTGACCAGGATCCATCGTTTCATAATTTACCTCACAGAAAATCTAAGAATTATTTTATTTAGGCGGGCCAGCTGTCAAAATGTAATCTCCTACCAGTAGATCTTCAACCCAATTTAATGGCCTCATGCCCGCTTCATCATCAAAATATGTTTATACCGAAGTTGCCACCCATCTTTCCTCTATGCTGGCTATACTATCTATCTACTGCGCTTCGATCGCTCGCCCATATGTATGCATATGGGCCTCTTCTCGAACTCTTGTATCTAAATAAGTTCGCTAGCGCCTAAAGAAAAGGAGGTAGCAACTTAGGTGTTTACCTACAGTATTGGCTCATATGATAAATTCAAATCTCTATTTAACTTTTTTTCTTGGTTGATAGCCAAATACTCCTTCAATATCCCAATCGATATTTGCATTGATAAACTCAATGTCGGTTTTCGAAATTTGAGGATATTGCTTTTCTTTATATTTTTTCCATGCACTTCCCTTAAACTTTTTTATTGGGAAAAATGTGTCGGGCTTTTCTATGTTGTAATTAGCCGCGACAAAGTCGACAAAGCCTTCTGGGTCGTTTTTAATGTCTTCATATTTTGCTATGACATAATTGTCTACTAAGGTTCCTAGTTTTAAATAATTCAAGTTCTTCCAGCGCCTTAATTCTAAAACATTCGAAAAGAGTAGGCCTGACCAGGGGTTCACTCCATCAATGACAACATCAATATGTTTAAACTGAGTAATGGAAATGTCATCTGCTGGTTTCCAGGTTTTTCGAATGAAGTGGAAGAAACCTTTGTTAAGAAGACTCCTATGAACATGCCAAGGCTGGGCAAAAAAACTTCTTAACCAATCGTAGGGGTCCCGAATGACCACGACAAAAAGACAATCCTCAGAATTTGTTAAATTGTAAGGGTCTGACACATAGGATGAATAGACAAAATTTTCTAATCGTTTTTGATCAATTGGGGCACCGTACCACCAGAGGAAATGCTTCTGCCCAAACTCCATAGTGGATGAAATATTGTGAATGTTTTTGAGCAATAGATATTCAATAAAATTTGTACCTGAACATCGTTCACCACAGATTTGAATTTTGCTGATTTTTCTTCCGGATGAGTGATTCAAGACATGTTCAAATTCGTTGGCATGTCCCATATTTTTGCTGGCAACAAGAAGAAAGAGAAGAAAGGCCATTATTTTGCTCATGAGCAATCCCATTTTGATTTTGACGTCGCTTAAGTTAAATGAAATATGAGCAATTGTCAAAAGCAGAGTCAGTGTTCTAAGACGATCTCCAATACTGTTCTCGCCCTATAGGGGATTCTTAAAATTATGAATTGGGAATCATCGACATAAATTTGTAACCTTTACTTGGTCGGAATTTTATGATAAAATTGCCACTTGGAGTGAGTTGGATAGTGCAATGACCCCTTGGGTCTCTTTTCGATATTTGAAGACGCTCTATAAGAAAGATTCATTGTGACAGGGAAGTTTTAGCTTTTCCCAACTTTCTCCTCGAGAACGAGGCACCCCAAATCGATAAGAATTGAGAGAGGTGACCCGTTCTATGAAACCATTTGACAAAAGCGATGGTTTTTCGATTAGCCCTCAATAAAGAGGAGGATACCGATCTATGGCTATACGAATAGGAATCAATGGGTTTGGGAGAATTGGTCGGCTAGTTTTCCGCATCATTACCGAAACCCATAAGAACATCGAAGTTGTTGCAGTCAACGACCTTGTTCCCGCTGAAAATTTAGCATATCTTTTAAAATACGACTCTGTCCATCACAAACCGGATTTTTCTGTTAGGGCCGAGGGAGATTCTCTCATTGTCAATGAGAAAAAGACTCTGGTTTGTTCCGAAAGAGATCCAACCAATTTGCCTTGGAAAGACCTCGGCGTCGATTATGTCGTCGAGTCTACAGGTCTTTTTACAAAAGAAGAAGATGCAGCTCTTCATCTTAAGGCCGGTGCCAAACGGGTCATCCTTTCTGCTCCCGGAAAGGGGGATATTCCCACATTTGTCATGGGGGTGAACCATGAGAAATACGATCCCGCAGCGCACACCATTGTTTCCAATGCCTCTTGCACCACAAACTGCCTTGGTCCCCTAGCAAAGGTCATTCTCGACAATTTTGGAATTGAAGAAGGGCTGATGACCACTATTCATGCAATGACGGCAACCCAATCCACTGTAGATGGTCCTTCAAAGAAGGATTTTCGGGCGGGAAGAGCTGCAAGCATCAACATCATTCCCGCTTCCACAGGGGCTGCAAAAGCTGTAGCTCTTGTTATCCCCGAGATAAAGGGGAAGCTCACAGGGATGGCCTTTCGCGTTCCAACAACAGACGTATCAGCTGTCGATCTTACCGTGCGCGTAGCAAAAGAGACTTCGTATGAAGAAATTTGCTCTGCATTCAAAACTGCTGCGGAAGGTTCGATGAAAGGAATCATTCAGTACACTAATGAACCGGTCGTTTCGACTGATTTCATTGGAAACCACTACTCGTGCATCTTCGATGAAGGAGCTGGAATTGCGCTTAATAGTCGCTTTTACAAGCTCATTGCATGGTATGACAACGAAATGGGATATGCCCACCGTGTTGTCGATCTTTTGAAATATATGGAATCAAAAGAAAGTTAAACCCACAGAAATGGATATATTCACGTGAATTTTACAAGAGAACCAATTATTGAAACAATCGTCACCCCTAAGTCGGGCTATAAGCTAATCATCCGCAATAGTAAGGGACAAGGACAAGAAGAGTATGTAGTCGATGCCATTGAAGTCGTCTCATTCGGACATTCTTTTTTCTTTCGTTCAATGGAGCGTCCAAAGTCTTTTCTCGTACCTGTCAGCGATTATGAAGTTGTCGAGTCAAAAGAGACTCGTGTTGTATTAAAAAATGCTTCCTTTGAGCGCTCCATCAAAATTGGAGGAGGGCGAGAGGCTAGCATGAAGGCTTCTAGAGAGGGAGCTGAGGACCAAGACCCCGCTGCAGTGGAGCAACGACTTGAGAAAAAACGAGAGCGGAAGCGCCATCGTAGAAAACGAGTCGTTTCTACCGAAGAGAAAGAACCCCAGACTGAGAAGGCTGAGCCAAAAGCTCAAAAGGAGCCTTCTGAAGGAGGTGGTGCTAAAGATGAAACAAAAGTTTCGCCTCCGCCAGTCAGAGCTCTCATTCCTCCTCCATCCCAGCTCATTTCAGAAAAATTCTCAAAAGAGCGCGAAGAAACTCCTCCAGTCTCTGAAGGGGATGTTGTTCCCGAGTCTGTAGAGAAAGAAGAGAAGCCTAAAAGGACAAGAAGGAGAAAAAAGGCAGAGCCTAAAACTCCGGAGGATGAAACTCCTGCTATAGCTGCAGAAGAAGCTCCTCCCAAAGAAGAGGCTTCTCCTCCAGAGTCCGAAGGTGGTGAGATGCAGCGCATCTCTGAGGAGATCCCAGAGCCGGTAACGAGCACCTCGTTTTCCTCTGTGGAAGAGTCAAGCCTTATCCCTCCTTTTGGGAAAACATGGTAGAAGATAACAATTCAATTGAGTAAACTAAGCCCCTCTCCAACGAGGGGCCTTTTTTATGCTCGGGTGGTGGAATGGTAGACACAAGGGACTTAAAATCCCTTGGGCTTTTGCCCGTGCGGGTTCGAGTCCCGCCTCGAGCAAGTTTGAATTTCTTAGGTACTTTTCCTTATGACGCATCATCTAGCTGCTGCCTTCTGCTTGACAAGGTGAATTCAACCTTGCCTGCGCGCCTCCAGCATCTATCTAACGCGCCCTAAGAGGGTATATGCAAAATCATTCCACTGACTTGAAAACCTATCTTTTCTCCTATGAGAAACTCTTCGAGCTCCACAAACTCTCGCAGAGTTTGCTTCGCTCTCCAGAGCATTCTCCTAGGAAAAAATCTTGGCTTTTGACAGTGAAAGCATTTCACATA
>JAAKFS010000008.1 GCA_011064965.1 Chlamydiota bacterium | reverse complement strand
TTCGTCAGGCTTTCGCCCATTGCGAAAGATTCTCGACTGCAGCCTCCCGTAGGAGTTTGGGCAGTGTCTCAGTCCCAATGTTGGCGGTCAATCTCTCAATCCGCCTAGACGTCTTAGCCTTGGTGCGCTTTTACCACACCAACAAGCTGATATCCCATGAACCTCTCTCTTACCGCAAGGCCAGGTTTCCCCGGTCCCCCACTTTGATAACTGGAGATCTCTCCAGACACCTCATTCGGTATTAGCGACCGTTTCCAGTCGTTATTCCCAAGTAAGAGGCAAGTTATTCATGTATTACTAACCCTTCCGCCACTCAGTTGCAGGTTGCCCTACAACTTCGTGCGACTTGCATGCCTCATCCACGCCGTCAGCATTCAATCTGAACCAAGATCAAATTCTCAATTTAAAAAAAATATCTTGACAATTTGTCATTATAAAAAATAGGGCAAGTTAAGGAAAACCTTAACTTGCACAAGCGTTATGGTCACATCACTTCATCACTACTGTCAAAAGAGCTTTAGCACAGCTAATTCTGCTGATGCTTTCCTTTTTCAAAGACAAGTCTCGTGAAAGGAAGACACCAGATTACAAAAGGGGCAGATTTATCGCAAAGCCTTTTTGCACTGATCGCAAGTTAAAATAAAACCTTTCATGCCGAAATTCAACGCAACCTTATCCAGAGGTGCTTCTGAGAGGGAAAAACAACGTTGTTGAAGAAAAATATCAAATGCAGAAATGCGTGTCAGACCACTACAGTGATAGACCGCTGTAAGAGGTAAATCCCCATCCCAGCCAGGTATCCGATCAGCACAGGAATGGTCATTTTCCGCATGTAGGCGAAGAAATCGATCTTTTCGAGCCCCATTAAGGCTACTCCTGCCGATGAGCCAATCAGGAGCATGCTTCCCCCGGTCCCGGCAGCATAGGCGATCATATGCCAGAAGGAGGAGTCTACTGGGTAATCTGTGAGAGGATACATCCCGATTGTACCAGCTACGAGGGGAACATTATCGATGATAGCGGAGAGGGCCCCAATGAGAGTAACGATGAGCATTTCGTTCTTCACCGTTTTTTCGAGCCATGCAGCTAAATCACCCAATATCCCTGCAGCCTCAAGAGAGTTGATACAAAGAAGAATCCCAAGGAAGAAGAGGACACCAGAAGTATCGATTTTTGTGAGGATGGTCGGGACGCGCAGGTGTTGGCGGTGCTCGTACTTGTGATGGAGGAGGTCGGTGACAAGCCATAGGGCTGCAAGGGCAATGAGCATCCCCATAAAAGGAGGGAGCCCGGTTAAAACTTTGAATACAGGAACGAAAACCAATGCCCCAATCCCAAGGAAGAACACGAGTCGTGCTCCAGGTTCTGGGATCGCGTCTGTCTCTTCTGCATAGGTCTGGGTGTACACCCCTTTTTGAGTCACTGAGAAATAACAGAGAGGAATGAGTAAAGCGATAACACTGGGCAAAAAGATTGCCTGCATCACGCTGAGTGTGGTGATCTGTCCATTGATCCACAGCATAGTGGTGGTCACATCTCCAATCGGCGTCCACGCCCCTCCAGCATTTGCTGCGACAACAACGATGCAACTAAGAAGAA
The DNA here is from genome assembly GCA_011064965.1 of Chlamydiota bacterium. Taxonomy (GTDB): domain Bacteria; phylum Chlamydiota; class Chlamydiia; order Chlamydiales; family Rhabdochlamydiaceae; genus Sacchariniichlamydia. The sequence continues at coordinate 91,872 of JAAKFS010000008.1, read as the reverse complement.
ATCGATCACTTCGCGTTGGGATCATTTTTCTTAGGATAGAGACCATCAATATTGTCGTAGTGAGGTTGTCGAGCACGGCTGAAAGAAAAAAAGAGATGAAGGCAATGATCCAAAGCATCTTCCTCTTAGAAGTGGTGCGGATCACATCAGTGACAATTTTAAACCCCTTGTGGGAGTCGATCAGTTCGACGAGGGTCATCGCCCCCATAAGAAAAAAGATGATCTGGGAGACATCGGACAAGTGAACTCCGAGTTTCTTCACGTCGTCCCCTACTGGAGCAAAGCTGCAAGCAAAGTAGACTACCCAGCAGAGGACTGCGATGAGCAGCGCAACCGCGGTCTTATTGACCTTGATCACATATTCGAAGATGATCGCTAAGTAGCCGAGGCCAAAAATTATTAGAATGAGAGGATAAAGCCAACTTGAAACTTCCATTAAATTCCTTCGTGAATGATGTCGTGTAAGCGTATGAGTCCAATTAATTTTCCATTTTCTATGACAGGGGCGACCATGACAAAGCGATTCTCCTGCATTTTCTTCATCGCATCAAGAGCGAGTTCTTCAGGTCCCACCACGATTGGATGGGCTGTTAGCAGATTATCCATCGTCTCATGAACCACCTCTCCTCCTCTACCATGAAGTGCCCTTCTCAGGTCACCATCGGTGAAAATGCCGAGCAATTTATCCTCTCTGGCAACAAGAAGGCATCCACATTTTTTATCCGATAAATCGAAGAGAGCATCCATCAATCGATCCTCTGGACGACAAATCGGGAGCTCCTTTCTGTTTTTCATGAGCTCACGGACAGTGAGGGTGATCTTTTTCCCGATCGATCCAGATGGGTGATTCTGTGCGTAGTCCTCTAAGCGAAAACCCTTCTTTTGCATCAAAGAGATCGAAAGGAGATCTCCAAATAAAAGTTGAACAGTAGCTGAAGTGGTGGGAGCCAAATCAAAGGGACAGAGCTCTTTTTCCACAGGAAGAGTGACCATGAGGTCTCCCTCTTTTGCCAGGCGGCTATCTCTATCTGAGACAACCGCTATGATCTTTGCCCCACGCATGCGAATAGGACCCACCATTTCGATGAGCTCTTTTGTCTCTCCACTCTTACTAAAAAGCAAGACGACATCATCCTCGGTTAGAACTCCGATATCTCCATGAAGAAGATCGGTCGGAGGGAGGAATAAAGAACGAGTCCCAGTAGAGACAAAGGTTCTCGCAATTTTCTGTGCGATGATCCCGCTCTTACCGAGACCGGTGAGGGCTAATATTCCTGAGCATTGCAAGCAAACTTCGAGGACAGCTTCCACTTCTGAGAGGTCTAAAGCCTCAAAATAATGCAAGAGATATTGCTTTTGCCGTAGGCAAAGTTCTTCTAATGCTGGAGTCGAGACTGAGGTCATGAGGGCAATTTAGCAATTTCTCTTGAAATTTTCAAGGTTTTCCCATAAGAAAAGGAAGAATGGAGGAAGGTGAATGACGAGTGGAAAAATCCCTATAGCGATCGCCAAGGGTGATGGCATCGGCCCTGAGATCATGGAGGCCACCCTTTTTATCCTAGAAGAAGCGGGGGCCAATCTCGAGTATCACCAGGTTGAAATTGGAGAAAAATGCTATCTTGCAGGTCACACTACTGGGATGGAGCCTTCCACCTGGGACACCCTCCGAGCAACGAAAGCCTTCCTTAAATCCCCGATCACCACACCTCAAGGTGGGGGATACAAAAGCCTCAATGTGACGATCCGCTCTACCCTTGGTCTCTATGCCAACATCCGCCCCTCTATCTCCTACTCTCCCTTTGTCCAGACTAAGCACCCGAAGATGGATCTCGTGATTGTCCGCGAAAATGAAGAGGATCTCTACATAGGCCTCGAGTACCGCCAAACCCCTGATATCTGCGCGTCGCTGAAAATGATTTCAAGGCCCGGCACTGAAAAAATCGTTCGCTTCGCCTTTGAATACGCCCGTACAAACAACCGAAAAAAAGTCACCTGCTTCACTAAAGACAACATCATGAAGCTCTCGGATGGGCTTTTCCACAAAATATTTGAAGAGATCGCCTCTGAATACTCTGACATTGAAAACGAGCACTGGATCATCGATATCGGCACAGCAAAGCTCGCCGACACTCCCGAAATGTTCGATGTCCTCGTCCTCCCCAACCTCTACGGAGACATCCTCTCTGATGTCGCCACACAGATCTCCGGTTCCGTAGGACTCGGTGGCTCAGCAAACATCGGAGATCATGCAGCGATGTTCGAGGCCATCCATGGCTCTGCCCCCCGCCGGGCAGGAGAAAATTCCGCCAACCCATCGGGTCTTCTCCATGGGGCCATCTTCATGCTCAATTATCTAGAACAACATTCGGCGGCCGAGAGGATCCACAACGCCTGGCTCAAAACCATTGAAGAAGGGATCCATACCTACGACATCTTCAAAAAGCAGACAAGCAAAGAGTGTGTAGGAACAAAAGAATTTGCCCAAGCAGTAGCCAAATTCCTCGGAGATAAGCCCGAAAAACTCAAACCGGTCTCCTATAAAGAACAGAAAAAAATCGAAACCCTCGGCGTAAAAACACCCCACCCTGAGAAGCGCTCTCTCATTGGCACAGACATCTACCTCCACTCGAAAGTAGACCCGACAAACCTTCAGAAAAAAATTGCTGAGACGCCCACTCCTCTCACATTAAAGCTCCTCACAAACCGAGGGGCAAAAGTGTGGCCAGAAGGACAGCCAGAAACATTTTGTATTGATCAGTTTAGAGCTCGATTTTCCCATAAAGAAACAGGAAAAACCGCAAACCCTAAAGAAATTCTTGAGACCATGAAGTTGCTCACCGATGAGGGATTTGACATCATCAAGACAGAAAATCTCTATCTCTTCGATGGCAAGCCGGGTTTTTCTACTGGGGAGATTTACTAAGAGCCTTCCAGATTCAGAGGTTCTACGCGGTGGACCTCACGGATCCAGACTGATGCATCCTCCGTCCGAAAATACGAATAAAGACCGAGCCCTCTTCCCATTCCATCAGGCGTGATGTCATTCAGCTTGGGCTTCTGTTTGGAACGAATGACTAGGACTAAGGGATCGCCTCCGTAAACTGCTTTTTTGCTTAAGGCGTACCGAGCAGCTGTAGATTTACTCGCAAAATAGACCTTTCTCCCTCTATCCTCAAACTTCCCATCCTTTAATTGATCACCAAGAAGAGAAGCGCATGTCCCGTGATAGGCTGTTCTCATACGCAAAGAAGCCAGAAAATTCTCATTTGAAACAGAATATTGTGGAAGCTTCTCCAGGATATACTCCCCGATTCTCCCGACAGTGCATGGCTGCACCGCTTCAATGATTTCTGCTTGGGAACTGGAAAAAAATGCTGAGCGTAAAGTGAGAAAAAAGCTCATGAGTTCCACCTCACTGTTGAAGATGTAACCATCAGTGGGATCTGCTTCTGTAACTCACCAAGAAATTGGTTGATCGTTTCTTGTTGAAGAATCGAAACTTTTCCAGTTTGTTTCAGAAGAATATCGAAAGCTCCAGCAAGAGATGTTTCATTTCTGCAGTATCCGTTTCTTTCGGCAGCTTCAATAAAATCTTCAGGATTCTGCATTGCCCAAGCGATATTTTCTTGCTTTACATTCAATCCTGCATGATGAAGAGCATTGGTAATTGCACGGCTCGCCACATCTTCTTCAAAGATTTCCGCTATATTAAGCATAGAGGCAATGGCATCAGATTTACGTTCTTCAAAAGGGAGCGATGGAAGATAATCAACTTTTCTAAGCGCCTCTTCAATGAGTTCTGCAACTGTCGGAAACTGCTCCCCTAGACGCTCCTGAAGGAAATGAAACAGAAACTCTCTTTTAAAACCGGGAAAGCGGGTTTTTAGACTCATTACTCCTCTTGCAATCTGTTCTTCTTTTGCTTTTGTACATCGATTGCCGAAGCCTCCTAGCAAGAGCCCAAATCTCTCTTTAGGAATGAAACTTTTTCCCTCTCGAATCCGCCATGGACTTACTCCGTATCCACTATTCTGCAAAGCCGTTTTAAGGACCACTCTCCAACAATACCTGACTCCTTTCCCCGCGATTTCTTCAAGACGAGCGAGCCTTTTCTTAGAGATGAAGGTTCGGATGATCTGATCGAGGGCTTTCTCATCCCTTTCAGAGAAAAGCTCCTTCTTATGCTCATATGGCTCCACCATTTGGGCAATCTCTTTTCCGAATACCTCCTGCTCACGCGTATTAAAGACCTCCTCGATCTTCAACTCGATCCTTAGCGCGTTCCTCTCTCCGGCTGAGAGCGGCCTTGGGAACCGGATCATAATTCGATTGAAAACCCCAAAGATTTTGCCCTTAGGGTCCTCACCCATTGCTACCCGCTCCTTAAGGCGCTCCATAAAGTCGTGAACCCTGGGATTATTTATCCACTCCGAATTAACACCGAACTGACGATCGATGGCTTGTGCAACGGTGAGATTGTCGAAGTTATTGTGGCTCAATAGGTTCCTCATCCATACGACAAACCGACTCCAAGTGCTATCCCTATAGAATCGCAAGTGCTTGTCGATAAAGAACTTATTAGGAAGCTCAAATCCCGATTTAATCAATCTAGTTAATTCCATTATTATTTACCTTTTATTAACTAATTATACTAAATAATTAATTACTTGTAAATAAAAAGTTAAGTATATAATAGATATTAATTTAAGCATAAAAAAACTCTCAGAAAACCTGAGAGGTTTTGAGACTTGAACGAACGGTCTTTTAAGCCATGATGATATAAGCGACGGTTGCGACGGCTGCAGCTCCTAGTCCTAGATTAGGATGCTCAACCGATCCAAAATAAGCCACTCTACCTAAAAGGCTTAAGCTTTGACTGACCGTTGCATAACCAACTCTTCCTGATAAGCTTAAAGCCCTCTTCCATAAGGGAGGAGTTCGTTCCACAACCGTTTGCTGAGCAGTATCGATGGCAGCTAGAGCTTTTCCTTTTTCCATAGAGATCCGTCTTTCAAACCCGTTTATTGGGCCAAAAACTGGAGGATTAGCTGCACCTGCTACCCTCCTATCTTCTGCTTCTGCGTTTTTCAAGAATTTTCCATATAGGACATCGACTCTAGCTCGTAGCTTGCTCAAAGACACGCCTTGGTTCAAACCCAAGTTCACGAGGGGTCGCTGAGCCCGCTGAATATATGTGGCGAGTCTCGAGGCATTTGTCAGCTTCTCTTGCAGAGGCCTTGGATCCTGCCCCAGCCCGATGACGCTAAAGCAAAGATTCAGCAAGCGACTTGGCTTTGCTACAAGCTCTGGATAAATATATCTTTTATTTTCATAGGTCTTTCCACTCGTTGGATCAAATACATGCTGACCTTCTGTGATTATTGGAAAAAGGAGTTCTTCATGCATATTGATGAAATACCCACTGCATCCATCGTCTGCAAATCTAGTTAAAAAATCATTTGTACTTGGATTTATCATACTCAACTTTTTTGTTATGTTTTTATTAATATTTTATCAGTTAATTAAATAAACAAGAATAATAAAAATAGATTTAAAAATACGTTTTTCCTTTTATTTTTGGTGCCATTTCTCTATAGTATGGTCCCTTATGGACTTAAGCAGAATTCTCGGGCAGATCAACGATCTCTTCACCCTATACCTTATTTTTCCAGCTATGCTCCTCTTAGGGCTCTATTTATCCTTTAAGCTCCGATTTATCCAGTTCACTCGCCTGAAAGAGAGCTTTAAACAGCTCCTCACCAAAAGAGAAAGTGGCAATGGAATCTCTCATTATCAAGCGGTTGCGGCCGTATTAGCAGGGAATTTTGGAACGGGGAACATCGCGGGGATGGCCATCGCTCTTGCCACCGGAGGTCCCGGAGCCCTCGTCTGGATGTGGGTTATCGCTTTTCTAGGAGCCACCGTCCAGTTTGCCAGCTGTGTCCTCGGCGTGAAGTACCGCGAGAAAAACAGCAAGGGAGAGCCTGTAGGGGGCCCCATGTACTACTTGAGCAGAGGGCTTGGAAAAAGAAAACTCGCCACTCTGTTTGCTCTTTTTGCCCTATTTGCAGGACTCACTGCGGGGAATTTGACTCAGGTGAACTCAATCGCCCTTCCCCTCGCTAAACTAGGCATTTCTCCACTCTTCTCAGGAGTTGGAATTGCTATTCTCGTCGGAATCGTCCTCCTCGGAGGGATCCAGCGCTTTGCAAAAGTCGCTGCATCGGTCGTCCCTATTATGGCCGCTCTATATTTCGGGACAGCGCTTGTGATCTTAGGGCTGCATACCGATCTCATTTTGCCTGCCATGAAACAGATCTTCGTGGCTGCCTTCTCTCCTACGTCCTTTGCTGGAGGGGTGATGGGCTTTGGTCTAATGCGGGCGGTCTCCACCGGTTTTGACCGGGGGATCTTTGCTACCGACGCCGGAACGGGAATCGCCCCTATCCTTCAATCGAGCACCGAGTCGGATGACCCCATCACAAACGGCCTAGTCACACTTGTTGCTCCAGTACTCGTAATGGCCGTCTGTATGACAACGGGTCTGGTCCTTCTCGTTACAGGGGCCTGGCAAAGTGGTCTCCAAAGCACAAACATGGTTACAGCAGCCTTTTCACAAGGGCTCGGAACACCAATGGGTGGAGGAATCGTCATCCTCGCCCTCTTTCTCTTCTCTTACACGACGATCTTAGCTTGGGCCAACTGCGGAGAAAGAGCAGTCGGCTACCTCCTTGGAGAAGAGTGGATCCAACGGTACCGTTGGTTCTTCATTGCAATTGTTCCAGTTGGGGCATTTTGCAATGTCCATCTCGTCTGGCTCCTCGCTGACATCTCCTTCTCTTTGATGCTCCTCACCAATATGATCGGTGTCGCTGGGCTATCCAAGGAAGTGATCCGAGACTCCAACGCCGTTCTTTTCCCGAAAAAAATCCCTGGATAGTGCATGACCCCTCCCGCTTACCATATGCAAGCAGATGCCCTCTACTTCCAGACACGAGAAGGAGGGAATGCCTATGCACTGAAAGAGAATCGAGTTCTAAGTCCTAAACCTAAATACCGCCTCGGCGTTCGAATTAAAGCAGCCGCGACACTCTGCCACGATAACTGGCAGGTTTGGCTTACCTTCCTTCACTACCATGCTCGTGTAACCGAAAACAAACAGGGTGAGATTTTCCCCACATGGGGACATCCTCTCCAAGGGCTCGAAAAGGCCAACAGTGTGAGGAGTCGCTGGCGTCTTCATCTCGGTTTTCTCGACCTCAACCTCGCACGGTGTTGGGAGGCCTCCTCCTGTATTTCTCTTACCCCCTACTGGGGCCTGCGCTTTGCTGGAGTAAGGCATAAGACGCGCATCAACTATCTGCTTGTTGACAGAGAAAACGAGCTCTCAATGAAGAACAAGTTTTGGGGACTCGGCCCTCAGTTTGGGGCAGAAGCTCTCTGGAAGCTGAATCGGTGTTTCAGTCTGTTTTCAAGAGGGGCTTGCAGTCTGCTTTTTGGAGAGTTTTACATCCACCAAGACGAGGAAGACCCGAAGAACAAAGATAAAGGACAATTCAAGCTCTTTGATACCCACTCGCAGACCAGAAAAGCGGCAGAACTAGCTCTCGGCCTCGAATATTGTCACCTCTTTGAAGAAAAGTGCATTGCCCTCTTCGCTCGGATCGGCTGGGAGGCTTACCTACTTTTCCATCAGAATCAGCTCTATTATTTTCCTTCTAAATCCCAACCCGGAAAAAGCATCCAATCTAGGGGCAGTCTCGCTCTCTATGGCTGGAGTTTTGGCTTAGGTGTCACTCTATGAGTGTAGCCCGGACTGATGCGCTTACGTTCTCTAAGAATAAAGCCTATCATTCTCTCCCCTGGCCAAAGGAGATCTCGAAGATTACCGTATTCACTGAGGTAATAGGGGGCCTCGGAGACATTTCTGCTGCTGCAAAGGTCATTAAACTTCTCCAACGGATCGAGCCGAGTCTCACCTTTAACTGGATCATCTCATCGAAAACTTCTTATCCGGAAAAATTTCTAAAAATCGAAGCTTCATCAAACATCATCATCACTAAAGTAAAGCCAAAAGACCTACAACCCGTAGAGTCCGATTTTCTTGTAGTTGGGCCTGTCATCTGCTCAAAAGAAACAGAAGAAATCACAACTAGCCCTGTCCCTCGATTTGCATTTCTAGAAAATGCAATTGGACAGTCTTTTAAGAGTGATTCTCCCTCCCATGAGCCCGACAAGGGACTGGTCATGGGGCTGGAAGAGGGCACAGGAGTATTGTTTGACAAGACTCGGATCGAAGCTCCACTTTCAGGAAGAGTTTCTTGCCTCTCTTATCTCAAAGAGATCGAAGATCCCTCGCTAAAACATGACCTCTACAAACTACTGGATTGCGACGATCTCGAAGAGATACCTGATGAGGGAAAATTCTCGATTAATGGGGGATATGCACACAAAATCTCCTCTTGGAAGAAGTTCATAACCTCCGTTGTCATCGATGAACAAGAAAAAGATGTTGTGATCGTTCTAAACAGAAATGGGTATTACGGCCCTCGAAAACTGTGGGATATTCAAAATGAGATCGTCACCGATTCATTTCTTAGTCTTTTAAATACACTAGGTTATTGCAGTATTACCCTCCTCCAAGAAGAAGAAAGATCCATCGAGACCTTTTGCAGCAGAGAAGAGACAGGAAGGAGAGTTTCAGTCATCATGCGCCCCTCATTTTCTCCAGGGGATATGCGACGCCTGCAGCTCGCATCGGAAAGACTTCTCGCTACAGGAGATAATTCGGCAGCAGAAGCATGGGCCTCGCGCTGCAAGCTTTATCACTACGAAATATTTTCACCGATAACGAAGGAAAAATTCCTACAGCAACAGATTGCCGTGGCAAAGGACATTTACACTCCCTTGGGAGAACTACTCGATCTCGTAGGAAGCAACGACGAGCTCTCGTCCGTTCAAATGAAAGAGCTCTTCTCTCTTCTCCAGGATCCCAAGCTCCACGAAAAGACTCTTGCCTTTTGCCAGTACGTGACTGAAAACTACTCTTTTGCTGAGAATTTAGAAGGGGGGCTCAAGCGAGCGGCCTGGAACGGTGTTATGCCTGGCGTTGAGGATGAGGGGCCTCTTGCGCTCTGCTCTCGGGTGGAGGCATTCATTGAATCTCAGAGGGTGCCAGGAGGTTCTTGAGGAGGTTCTACTCCAGCCTCTATAAGAAGGTTGCCTAAAGCTTTCCGACAAGAAGAATCAGTATAGTAAAATGACAGGCCTCAGCTTGGAAGGGAAAAGTTGTCGTGAACAGAAAATTTACAGAGATCCTTAATCGTTCCTATATTCTACGTATTGCACCCACTTAGCTCCATTGGGTGCAATTTGTAGAAATCATGAAAGAGAAAGATCCTTTTCCAGGTGCTTCTTAAGAGCCGAGAGAAACCCGCACCCATACATCCCATCGATGACCCGGTGGTCAAAGGTCAGGGAGATATGCATCATCTGACGCACCCCAAAGAGCCCTTCCTCTACAGCAACCACTTTCTGGCTAATCCCTCCGATCCCCACGATCGCCACCTCGGGGAAACGGATGATCGGGATCCCGATCTGGATCCCCGACATCCCAAAGTTCGTCATCGTGATGGTCCCCTCTTGTACATCATCGGGCTGAAGGGTCCCTGTCCGTGCTTTCTGTGCAAAATCGGCAACGGTGGCTGCAATCTCCGGAAAAGACATCCCATGAACATTGCGGATCACGGGAACCATGATCCCCTCTTCCACACTCACGGCGATCCCTAAATTGATGAACCGCTTCACTATGATCGTATCCTCATCAAGAGAAGCGTTAAGTAAGGGATACTCACTTAAGGCACTAGCAATCGCCCGCGCCACAAAACTCGTGATGCTCAGCTTCACACCATGCTTTTTTAAAAAGGCCTCTTTCTCTTTTTTGATCGTCTTCATGAGATCGGTCACGTCGACCTCGACGATGAGAGAGGCATGGGGCGCCTGATAGAAAGAGCGGACCATGTTCTCGGCAATGGCTTTGCGCATACCGCTCATTTTGATGTGCTCAACCCCTTCCTTAGGTTCTCCCTTTTTGTCCATAGGACAGGGCTTTCCCTTCTTAGAGCAGTACTCTTCTAAGTCTTTTTTGGTGATTCGTCCACCGGAGCCACTACCGGGAATCTTCTCGAGCTCATTTAAGGGAAGGCCCTTCTCGCGAGCTAAGCGCAAAAGGGCCGGAGAATAGTAGTCCTTCATTTCTGCAGAAGAGTCCGCATCCTTGGCTTTTTCTTCTTTTTTGGGGGCCGCTGGAGCAGCCCCTTTTTCTTCAGAGACAATCGTCGCTAATGGATCTCCAACGAGCAGTTCCTCTCCATCTTGCGCATGAATCTTCTTCAGCACGCCAGAGACGGGAGAAGGGATCTCGCTGTTGACCTTATCGGTCGCTACCTCAAGTAGAGGCTCATCTTTCTTTATCGCCTCCCCTTCCTTTTTGAACCACTGGACGATGGTGGCGTTCATGATGCTCTCTCCCAGCTTGGGGAGGGTCACTTCAAATTCTTCACTCATTGACAAACCTCAATCATATGATCCATTAGGGTTTCTAGTTCTTCTTTCCCATGAGAAGGTGTAAGTGTGATGGCGAGAGGGATAATCGGAAGGGTCGTTTGCAGCTTGGGGCTCAATTTCACAGCATCCTTCTCTGTGCAGACAAGACACTCAGCACCGCTGGTTTTTGCCTCATTGGAAAAAACCTCTAGCTCTTCTTCTGAGAAGGAAAAGTGATCGGGCTTCTCACGGTGCATCACAACCTCTGCGCCGAGGTCTTTGAGTGTGCTCATGAAGCGCTCAGGTCTTGCAATCGCGCAAAAGCTCGCCACTTTTTTACTCTTGATCTCGCCGGCTTTTGTTGCGGTCATTTCCATCGCTGTGATGGGAGCGTCGGTAAATTTTCTGATGCGCTCCTTTTGTTTTGCAAAATCCTCTGCATTTTTCACCCCGGTCAAAATGATCTGGTCTGCAGCTTTGAGCCTACGAGGACTATCGCGCAAGAACCCCCTCGGCAAATAGTATCCTTTCCCAAAGAGATCGTCAGCATGCATGACCACAATCTCGATATCCCGGAGAAGAGACCGGTGTTGCATCCCATCGTCTAGAAGGATGACCTCAGCACCAAGCGTTGCCGCTTTGAGTCCAGAGCTATAGCGATTCGGGCCAACGATCACCTGCGCCTCGGGAAGCTTTTGTGCAAGAAAATAGGGTTCATCGCCAACTTCATTTGGAGAGCTCTCTTTTGTGACGAGAAGCGTATTGTTCCCTTTGCGACGATACCCCCGAGAGAGTATGGCGACCTTCATGTGAGAAACAAGTTGCTTAGCGAGATAATGGACAAACGGGGTTTTTCCCGTCCCACCCACAACGATGTTCCCAATGCTGATCACTGGTACGGGGAGTGTTTGGGAAGGTATGAAGGCATCATAGGCGAGGTTCCGCGCATAGGCACCCACCCGGTAGCCCTGGCTCATTGCCTGAAGAAGAGCTTTGGTGATAGGAGCCGATTTCTTCCCCTCAATGATATCGATGATTTGGCTTTCAACGTTCATAAAATAGTGTCTGTTCGACCATTTCAATGATGATGTGAATCGCAGCCATATGAGCCTCTTGGATCCGATCGGAATACGTGAAGCCCTCCACATGCCACTCGAGATCGGAGAGTCCCTTCAATTTTCCGCCGGTCTTACCAAGAAAAGAAATCACCTTGAGTTCCTTTTCTTTTGCGGTAGAGACTGCCTCAAGCAAATTGGGAGAATTGCCACTGGTGGTCAAGGCGATGAAAAGATCACCGGGATTCCCATAGGCCTCAACCCCTCTGGCAAAAACCCCATCAAAACCGAGGTCATTGGCCGTGCAGGTGAGATGTCCTGGACATGAGAGAGCGATCGCAGGCAATGCCCGCCGTTTTTCTCTGAAGACCCCAGTGAGCTCCTCAGCAAAGTGCATCGCATCGCACAGACTGCCTCCGTTTCCAGCGATGAGGAGTTTCCCCCCATTCTCAAAACAATCGGCAATCATTCTGCTCGCCTCATTAATAAAGATGAGGCTAGTCGGGTCTTTCAAAAAAGTGATCGCACGGATCCCATCTTCTACTGACTGCAAGATCTTACTTTCCATCGTAAATGTATCATATGTCTTCATAGGTATTGACTCTAGTCTAAAATGTTTCCTAGTATGTGGATTATGGACACAATCACTATCAAAGTGCAAGAGCTCGATTGCTCTGAAGAATGCAAGATCTTACGCAAGGTCTATAAAGAAATAGAAGGAATCGAAGAACTCGATTTTGATGTCCTGAATCAAAAACTTCATATTACCTTTGATCCGACCCTCACCACAAAAGAGATTTTACTAGAGAAAGCGAAAGAGACAGGGATGCACGCCCAGCTCGAAGGAGGAAGAGAGCCTCTCCCAAAGGCAACCTTCTGGGAGCAAAAAGGGCGGCTCATTCTCTGCATCACCAGTGGAGCCTTTCTTCTCCTCGGCTTTTTTCTTCACCTTTTAGGCCCTGAAGATTTCGCCGATATCGTTGGAGTAGAGCCCAACTTCGCAAGGCTCCCCTTCGAGCTACTCGCGCTCTATGCAATTTCGATCATTGCCGGGGGGTGGTTCGTTTTTCCGAAGGCTCTTGTCAGCGCTAAGAAACTAAGCCCCGACATGAACCTACTCATGCTCATCGCCGTCATCGGAGCGATTGCCTTAGGGCTATGGTTCGAAGCGGCGACAGTTACCTTCCTCTTCTCCCTTGCCCTTCTTCTCGAGAGCTGGAGCACCGAGAGAGCAAGACGAGCGATCAGCACCCTCCTCGACCTCTCTCCTAAAATCGCCTCCTTACTCGTCGATGGAAAGCTCATTGAGAAAAACGTCGAAGAGGTTGAGCTGGGCGTTATCGTCCTCGTCCGCCCCGGAGAGAGGATCCCTCTCGACGGGATCGTCACCAAGGGGAGCTCCTCTGTCAACCAGGCACCAATCACCGGCGAGTCAATCCCCCTTGAGAAAACTGTAGACTCCCCCCTCTTTGCCGGCACTGTCAATGGGGATGGAGCCCTCGAGTTTCGGGTCACTAAAAAAGCGGAAGACACAACTCTTGCCCGGATCATACAGATGGTCCAAAACGCGAGAAAAAAACGGGCGAGTAGTGAGAAGTGGGTCGATCAGTTTGCGAAGGTTTATACACCCATCATGATGACCCTAGCTCTGCTCGTAGCCCTCATCCCTCCCCTCTTCTTCCAAGAGCCTTGGGCTGACTGGATATATCGAGGTCTCGTCCTCCTCGTCATTGCCTGTCCCTGTGCCCTCGTCATCTCCACTCCGGTGACCATCGTCTCTGGCCTTGCCCGTGCAGCGCGTAATGGTGTTCTCATCAAAGGAGGTCTCTACCTCGAACTGGCGGCCAAGCTCGAAGCGATCGCCTTTGATAAAACAGGCACAGTGACCGAGGGGCGTCCCAAAGTCCAGAGAATCATCCCCCTCAATAACCACACCGAGAAAGAGCTTCTCGAGATCGCCGCCAGCTTAGAAAAGCCGAGCGAACATCCGCTCTCCCGTGCGATATTAGACAAGGCTGAAGAACTCAACCTCTCCCCCACCCCAGCCGAAAATTTCCAGGTGTTCAAAGGGCTCGGCGCGGAAGGGACGATCGATGGCAATCGCTATTGGATTGGAAGTCATCGCTTCATGCACGAAAGGAAACACAGCGAGGACCCCAACGCCCATGCCCTCGCAATCGAACTTGAAGATGCAGGCCACTCGGTGATTGCCATTGGAGACTTCACCCATATCTGCGGGCTCATCAGCGTCGCCGACGAGCCCCGTGAAGGGATCCGAAAAATACTCGAAGAACTCCACGATGCCAAAGTCCAACAAGTGGTCATGCTCACTGGAGACAACCAAAAAACCGCTCACTACCTCGCCAAAGAGGTCGGCATCGATACCTACTACGCCGAGATGATGCCCGAGGACAAGGTAACCAAAGTAGAAGAGATCAAAAAAGCCCACAAGATCGTCGCGATGGTCGGAGATGGAGTCAACGACGCCCCTGCCATGGCTGCCAGTTCTTTTGGCATTGCGATGGGAGCCATGGGTACCGATGCAGCCTTCGAAACCGCCGACATCGTCCTCATGGAGGACGACCTCTCCAAACTCCCTTGGCTGATCCGCCATGCCAGACGCGCTCTTCGCGTTGTCAAACAAAACATCGGCTTCGCTCTCTCTGTAAAAGCCCTCTTCATCACCCTCGCTTGCTTTGGGCTAGCGACTCTTTGGATGGCGATTGCTGCCGACACCGGAGCTTCGCTCCTCGTCGTCTTCAATGGGCTACGACTCCTGAGGAACACCGACTGATGGAGATCCACGGCAAACTCGTCGACATCCATTCCGATACCCTCTTTGCCGCTAAGGTTACGATCGAAGAGGGAATCATCACCGGAATCGAACATAACAGCCATAGAGGAGAGCTCTTTATCCTACCCGGTTTTGTCGATGGGTACACCCACATCGAGAGCACCCATCTTCCCCCCTCTGCCTTTGGCCGCCTCGCTGTCCGTCACGGGACAGTGGCCGCAGTCTCCACTAACCAAGGGATCCTAAACACCCTCGGCCCCTCAGGCCCCGAGTACCTCCTCGACAATGCCCGCAAAGACCCGATGAAGTTTTCCTTCACAGAGACGTATCCCATCTACACCACCCTCTCTGAAGCACGTGCCGCTTGGCAAAAAGATGAACCAATTCTCATCACGCCTAGCAATTTCACCCCTCTTCTCCCCTTACTCAAAGAAGATCCCACCCGTTGCCTCTTCGCTTCCGACCATCTCCGTCCCGATTACCTCCTCTTAGGACACATCAATCTTCTTGTCCGAAGAGCCATCGAGCAAGGCATCGAGCCGGTCCATGCAATCCGCGCAGCGACCCTCTCTCCCACCAAGACCCACAACCTCAACGTAGGTCTCTTGCGCGAAGGAGACCCTGCAGATCTCATCCTCGTGCAAGATCTAAGTTCCCTTCGCGTTCTAGAGACCTACATCCAAGGAAAGCTCGTGTTTAAAGAGGGGCCGCTCTTCCCTCACCAAACGATGATCCCGATCGATAAACTCGCTGTTCCTTTAAAAGCACCGGAGGAATTTAGAAAAAAAACAGGCCAGATCGACCTCGGAGGGGATGATGAGACGCCCAATATCATCGCCTTCATCAGCCGCCTTCCCAATGAATCTCCCCTCGTCAAAGAGATCACCGGCTTTGGTCTCAAGAAAGGAGCCATCGGCTGTTCCTTAAGTCACCCCGAATACTGCATTGCCTGCGTAGCCACCACTGAAGAAGACCTCGCAGCTGCTGTCAATGCGATCATCAAAGCGAAAGGGGGACTCGTCCTCTCCCATAAAGGTAAGACCGATCTGATTGGCCTTCCCATCGCAGGCCTCTTCTCTAACCTCGAAGGGGAAGAGCTTGCCAGACGCTATGCTGACCTAAATGTCGCAGCCAAGAATTTCGCCCCTACCCAAGAGAGTCCTTTTCTCTCACTACAACAGATTACTCAATTTTGTGATTTTGACGAGCGCAATAACGATATGAATAAACCCTAACCTGGAAACGCAACCTATTTTACAGGTTAGACTTGTGACATGGGGTATAAAAAAATTTGAGATTAGATTCTCCTATCCTTTCCATAGCCAAAGAGAATTTCATGATTTCAATTTTTTTTTAATGCTGAGTTCGCTCCAAGATATTGAACTCTCAGACAAAGCGTTCCGCAACCTATTAAGCCCTTCTTAATTAAATGATTACAAACAAATTCGTCGCTACTACCGAAGAAAACAACCCCATGTTTTCTTAATCTGCCAACAAAAACAACCCCATGTTTTCTTGAGTTGAATGAAAAAATACCGTAAGATAGGAAAAAAGGCTACAGTCGCTATGAAACGAGATCTTACACATTTTTTGATAGACTGGCTCAATTCTAGCAGTCGAAAACCAATTGTCATTCGGGGAGCCAGGCAAGTTGGTAAAACTTGGCTCATACGAAATCTCGCCCAGTCCACACAAAAACAGCTGATTGAGTTGAATTTTGAAAAGCGACCCGATCTCGAGTCTTTATTTTCCTCAAATGAGCCTGAAGAGATTATCGCCAATATCGCTGCGTCACTTGGAAAAACTATCAAGCGAAGTAACTCTATTCTCTTTTTAGACGAAATACAAGCTGCTCCTCAGCTTCTGGCAAAGCTGCGTTGGTTTGCTGAAGAGATGCCTCAGCTTCCGGTTGTTGCTGCCGGTTCTTTGCTAGATTTTGCCTTAGCAGATCATGAATTCAGTATGCCAGTCGGTAGAATAGGTTATATGTATTTAGAGCCTCTTTCTTTCGAGGAATTTCTAGAAGCAGCGGAATATCCGGAATTAAAAACGTATCTCAAAACCTACCCTCTGCATAAGGAAATTCCAATAGCAATTCATAAACAGCTCATTACTATAATGAAGGAATACCTGATCATTGGTGGAATGCCAGCAGCTGTATCCTCTTGGGTTAGGAGAAAAAATCTTGAACATGTAAATCAGATTCATTTCGATCTTCTAGCTACTTATCGAGAAGATTTCTCTAAGTATCGAGGTCGTCTAAATATAGATCGTTTAGAAGACATATTGACTGCAATTCCTCGTCAACTTGGAAAAAAATTTGTTTATTCTCATGCCAATCCAGAAGTCAACACTCCATCTTTGCGAATGGCTCTAGATTTGCTAGGAAAAGCCCGTGTTTGTCACAGAGTCTTTGCTACCTCAGCGAATGGATTACCTCTTAATGCAGAGCGAAAAGACAAATTTTTCAAAGCAATTTTGTTAGATTGTGGCCTTGTCAGTGCAGAATTGGGGCTTTCATTGCATCAATTGAGCTCTATATCAGAGCTCACCCTAATCAACAGTGGAGGATTAGCTGAGCAGCTTGTCGGCCAACAGCTCAGAACTCTTTTTGCTCCATTTGTTCCACCATCGCTTAATTATTGGCAGCGTACTAAGACAGGAGCAAATGCTGAAGTGGATTACGTGATCCAACATAAAAATCAAATTGTGCCTGTGGAAGTCAAGGCTGGTAGAACAGGTACTCTTAAATCACTTCACCAATTCATGGAAAGCAAAGGGAGAAACTTAGCTGTTAGAATAAATTCTGATTACCCCAGGTTCGATCTTATTCAGGTAAAGACCACTACAGCCTCAGCTGTGGAATATTCTCTCCTTTCTATCCCTTTTTACCTAGTAGGGCAACTCCATCGGCTTCTCTCTGAAGTCTATGAAGATGAGTTGGGTGTTCATGAAAGCTGATTAAACCTCTGGCGCCTTTCATCCCGGCCATGAATGACCGGGTTTTACGGCGCCATAAGATAAATTTTCCAACCTCGAAAGGGAAGAGCTTGCCAGACGCTATGCTGACCTAAATGTCGCAGCCAAGAATTTCGCCCCTACCCAAGAGAGTCCTTTTCTCACTCTGCTTCAGCTGTAAACGTTTTATATTATGAAGATTGAAGAAAATAGCAGCGCGACTACGTAAAATTCCATAGCATGCATGCGATCAAGAATTGAATATTTTATGCTGTGAGAGCATAAAAACTGTTTATTTTAATAGCTTCCATGCTATCATGGAAGAAAAGGTACAAGGATGAAAAGACTTAACACTTCAGAAAAACTTCTCGTTGAAGAGGTTGCGCAAATAGCAGAAAAAGCTAAGAGGCCTTCTAGAGGTCTTTCTATTGGGGCTTTGATTAAAATGATCCGCAATCAACTGGGGATGTCTCAGAAGGCTTTAGCAAGGCGCGCACATGTTCCACAATCAACGATTTCTCGTATAGAAAAGGGCACACAAGACACCAAACTGTCTACCCTCAATAAGGTTATGGAAGCACTTTCCGGTGATCTTGTGATTCTGCCAATGTTGAATGACTCCCTGGACGCAATACGTGGCATGCAAGCCAGAAAAAAAGCCGCTGCTCACATCCGCTATCTGAAAGGGACAATGAGTTTGGAAGACCAGGAACCCGATCCTAGGCTTCTAGAAGAGCTCTTAAAACAAGAAGAAAACAGATTATTACAAGCTTCAGGTTCAGAACTTTGGGGGAAATAGAAAATTCATATGCATTTTGAATTTCCAGAAGGAGCGACTCCTTTATCTGATTGCAGTGATCTCCTTATTCCCTGGGTTCAAAACATGAGAGATCTGAATCGAGTTGAAGCAGAAAATATTTCGGAAGCTCAAAGAAAGCATCTTCGCCCCTCTTCTGATCTTTCTTCTTGGTTCCATTACCAAGGACTTCGAGTTATTCATCTTTCAATGTTTGGAAAAGTATGGGCTTGGGCAGGAAAACAACGAAAATCTATTACCTCCATTGGAGTTATGCCCAGTCTAATTCCTCTACAAATTGCAGTGCTCTGCGAAGAAGTAATCTCTTGGTCGACGAAACCAATAGAACTTACTTTTCTAGAAAAAAGTGCGAGGATTCATCATCGTTTGGTCTATATACATCCTTTTGAAAATGGAAATGGTCGATTTGCTCGTTTAGTTGCAGATAAATGTCTTCTTTCTTGGAATTGTCCACATCCAATTTGGCCTGATGATCTTCATCGAGAAGGAGTAGTACGCAAACGATATATTCAAACATTGAAATCTGCAGATAAAGGGAATATTGAACCCCTGATTGAATTGATGAAGGAATTTGGAGCAATGGATCCAGATCTAAGTATGTTATTCGAAGAGAATTCGTTTAAAATTCATCTTGAGAATTCAAAAAGTCTTGCTAAGATTCGAGCATTGATAAGGAAAGGAAAAGATCCAAATCAGATATCGGGAAAGGGACATCATCCTCTTCAGTTGATTATTAGATCACGGCTCGATAATCGAAGAAAATTGGAACTTTTAAAGCTTTTGGTGGAGCATGGCGCTAAAGTAGATCAAATGGATAAAAGCGGGCTCACTCCACTTCAAGCAGCTATAGATTTCGGAGATGAAAAAATTGCCTTTTTCTTACGTTCTAAAAAAAATCCGTGATAAAAATGTATCGAGCGTGACTTTAAGATACCAATTTTCACGCCACAACTTGACCATCATCAAGCTTGATGATCCGATCAGCAAAGGGAAAGATCCTCTGATCATGCGTCACAATGATCAGCGCCCGGTTCTTCTCTAGGACCTCTTGGCGGAAGAGCTTCATCACATTCTGCCCCGTCTCGTGATCAAGGCTACTGGTCGGCTCATCACAAACAATGAGACTAGGTCCATGGATACAACTCCGGGCAATGGCCACACGCTGCAGCTGCCCTCCTGATAACTCTGTTGGTAAACGCAGTAGTTTGTCTTCAAGCCCATACTTGATGAGAAGCTCTTCAGCCTTCTTAAGAGCAGGTTCAAGCTCTTCTCCATTTAAGAGAAGGGGAACCGCGACATTTTCAGTAATAGTGAGCATGGGGATCAAATTGAAGGTCTGAAAAACAAATCCGATCTCTTTCCCTCGAAACTGGGTCCGCTCGCCATTGCTCATCTCCTTGAGGTCCCTTCCTAAGACTGTGCATTCCCCCGCTTCCTGCTCTAGGATCCCCGCAATGATGGAGATGAGGGTGGTTTTGCCAGAACCTGAAGGGCCAACGATCATGAGGAGCTCTCCCTTTTTTAGAGTGAGATCAATGCCTCGCAGAGCATCCACGCGAGTGGGCCCTTCCCCATATACTTTCGTCACTCCTTTGCAACAAACTTCCAGCGTTGGATCATTCTCCATACCTTCTCTATAGAGGATTTTACAAAATGACACAATACAGACGAATTTTCATTCTCGGGACAACCGGCTCGGGTAAGACCACCCTTGCGAGAGCACTTCATTGCCTCAAGTCTTGAAGACGATTGCGGGCTCAAGCTTCCTGATCTTTCGTAAACTAACCCAAGCGGAAAAGAAGCAGATGAGCATAAGAGCCGCGTAGCTCCCAATGAGAAGCTGCCAAGGAAGGCGGAAAGAGAGCTGTGTCCCAATGGTGACGAACCCGAACAGGGCTGCGGCTCCAAGGCCAAGCCCCCAACCAAGGGTCCCCACGATAAAGGACTGGAGGACGACCATTTTGGTGAGGAGCTCATCATCCGCTCCCATCGCTTTGAAGGTCCCAAAATAGCGCAAGTTATCCAGTGAGAAGTTGTAAAAGGTCTGTCCCGCAATGGCAATCCCAATGACAAATCCGAGGAGGATCGCTACACCGAAGTTGAGGGCAATCCCCGTTCTGCGAAGGAAGTAGTTGAGGGTGAGAGCGGCAAACTGCCTGCGGGTATAGGCCGCAAGGCCAGTGATCCGTGAGATCCTATCACAGAGCTCTTTGGGTTTGATGTCGGGTGCAGACTTCACAAGGATGAAAGCGAGGTTTTTTCTTTCGAAGGGAGAATAGCGGATGGCCCGTCGAAAGGTCGTGTAGATCACCGGTTGGGTCCGGAAAGTGCGTGATATCTCGCAAATCCCAACGACAACAGCCCTGTTATCGTTGAGCTCGATGGTCTCGCCTACGCGCAGAGGGATTTTTTCTTTCTGACCCGGAATCTTCGTTGCTAGCAGTCCTTCAGCTCCCTCTTTGCTCACAATGATCGCATCGGTATTTCTAAGAGCATCGATGTTTCCTTCAAGCATGACGGGAGGGCGGCCAATGAAGGTAGCATCATCGATCCCGATGACGACCGAGTTTTGGAAATTTCCATTCTCTAGACGCGCCCGGATCATCCCTTTAAAAAGGGGAATGGCCCACTCAACCCCCTCGATTCCTCTAACGCGAA
The DNA here is from genome assembly GCA_011064965.1 of Chlamydiota bacterium. Lineage (GTDB taxonomy): Bacteria > Chlamydiota > Chlamydiia > Chlamydiales > Rhabdochlamydiaceae > Sacchariniichlamydia. The sequence goes on along the minus strand of JAAKFS010000008.1, from coordinate 71,045 downwards.
AAAGCTCATTTGAGCTCAGCGGCTTCACATCATCGGCAAATTGCACTTTCCGATCCATCACCCAGATGTTGTTCTGCCCAGTATCGTTGATGAAGCCGAAGGTGCGGGCCATGAGACCGACAAAAACAGAGGCCTGCTGAGTGATGATGAAAGCAGAAAAGGTAAGCCCAAGGAGGATTCCCAGGTACTTCGCTTTGTCACCCATGAGGATCTTTATTGCAAATCGCAGCAATCCCAACCCCCTCCTAAAGCTTTATAGAGGCCCACAAGCTGGACCATCAGTGTTCTAGTGGAGAAGACCATTTCTTGCTGAGAGAGGAAGAGATCATTCTCTGCGCGCAAGACATCGTCGAGAGAGATCAAGCCAGCGCAGTACTGGTCCATCAGGAGATCTCTGAGCTCAGAGTTAGCTGCGACTTTCTCTTCCAGTGATTCCAATCGCTCTTCTTCCTTGAAGAAACCGAGGAGTCGGTCTTCCACTTCTTGAAAGGCCTCATAGATTACTTTCTCATAATTTAAGATCGCCTGCTTTTGTCTCTCATTGGCCACTTTCACCTGTGCAACGAGTCTCCCCCCAGTAAAAAGTTCCCACACCATGCTGGGACCGATGCTCCAGAAGCGACTCGGCCAAACGAAAAGTTTATCGAGAAGGTTGCTCTGAGAGCCGAAGCTTCCCGTCAGGGAAAATTGAGGAAAGAAGTCAGCTTTTGCCTCTCCGATCCGCGCGGTCGCTGCGGCGAGCTCCCGGTCTGCTCTTCGGATGTCAGGACGACGACAGAGGAGCTCGGAAGGGAGACCACTGGGGATACGCCCCATCGCAATGGGCACACAGTTACAAGTATCAAAACGTTTCAAAAAGCTCTCTGGCGGACATCCTAAAAGAACGGCAAGAGCATGGATGGTTTGCCCCCGCGCCTCTTGGAGAAGGGGAAGCTCACTTGTGCGAGTCTCTAGAGCTGCAGTAGCTCGCTGGACATCGACATAGGAAGTGAGTCCCGCAGCGTAGCGACTCTCAGCAAGCTCGAGGAGTTCTCTACTTCTTACAATTTGCTCTTTCTGGATGAGGATCTGTCTCTGCAATGTGCAGATCTCGATGTAGTTTCTGGCGACGTCGCTAAGAAGGGAGACCTGAATGAAGAGGGCCTCTTCTTGGGTCGCCTCAAAGTCATGGAAAGCAGCCTCTGCTCTTTTGCGGTTCCTACCGAAAAAGTCGAGTTCCCAGATTGCATCAAAACCCACTTGGAAAAAGTTGTCGATGAGGGCGCCGGTAAAATCCGTGGCGAAAATTTCGGTTGGGGCGCCAGTCGATTCGATGATGTCTGAGGTGAGGTTGGCACTCCGGCGTGAGCGGATGGCAACCATGTTGCCGGAGATCTGGGGGAAAAGTCTGGAGCTATCTATACGAAAGAGCCCCCGTACCTCTTCGATTCTTCGAAGAGCGATGCGCAAATCGAGATTACAGCAGAGGGCCTCATCGATCAGGGTATCGAGAAGAGGATCGTTAAACTGCTTCCACCAGTCGGTGTAATCGATTTTCTCAGCCAGTTCCGGTTCTTCTTTAAACCGCTCTGGCATACAGACCTCAGGGGGACAGTGATCAGGTCCTAGGGTGCAACCGGCAAGGAAGAGTAAGAAGAGCCATCGGATCATTTAGAGACCTTGTGAGGGTTTGGCCTCGATATAAATATCAAGGAGCTGTCCCAAATAGATAGGAAGACTTTTCCGCTCAAATTGATAGATGAGCTGGAGGACCCTTGTATCAACTCTTTCGACGTTCTCTCCGGTTAAGGAACGTTTGGGAATGACATAGGGCTCGATCCGAACGAACTCTAGCGGGAAGTTGATCTGGCTATTCCCACGGACGTAGGCCATGGCAGGTGCACCGAGAAAGACACGCCAGGCATCATCTTCATCGACATCGACCCGAACGTGCATCGGATCAATACTTCCAAAGAGCATGAGGGCGTCGTTGAATATGGTGTCCTCTCGGCTCCCCCTTGCGATATCCCCGACATTGATGTTGACCTGCATCACGAGACCATCGATTGGTGCGCGGACTGTCGCCCGCTTCAGATTCGTCTGCACCACTTCAAGAGTAGCTTCGGCCTGTGCTACTTGCTCCTCTCCGATTTTGATGTCTTCGATCCACGCACCTGCTTTGAGAAGGGCGAGATCAGCTTTTGTCTGTTCGAGTTCGTACTGAGCAAGGCGGGCTGCGTACTTGCGCTGGTTGAACTCGTTGAAACTGATCGCTCGCTTATCGCTCACATTTTTAAAGAGAGTGTACTGAGAATACTCATCAGAGAGACGGGCCTGCGACTGCTTCACTAGCGCCTCGACAGGAGGCACCTCTTCGGGGCGGGGTTGACTGATCAGAAGGTTGAGCTGAGCAATTGTCACCTCTTTTCTTGCAATGGCAAGTTGTTCTCTGGCGAGGATTTCTCTTGTGTCGACCCGGAAGAGAGGATCTCCTTCCTTAACAATATCCCCTGCCTGAACAAACAACTCTTCGACTAGACCATCGATCGCCGTACCGATATTGATGTTGAGGGAGCTCGCCTCGATGATTCCAGAGCCAGCTACTGCGTGGGCAAAAGGAGGTTTTGGAGGGGGGAAGGCAATAGGGGGAACCGGAGGGCGGTGGAGCCCAAGGATCATGAGCACCAACGCAAAGAGAACTCCAAAGCAGGCCAAAATTGGGATCGCAATATTCTTCGTCATATAACTATTTCTTTAATCGCATTTAACGATTAATCTCAATATCATTCCTAAAGAATGGAACCGATCAATATTGCCATTGTGGGCTCGAGTGGAGCAGTGGGAACGGAGCTACAAGAACTCCTCACCGAAAGAAACTTCCCCCAAAAAGAGCTCCACCTCTATAGATCCTCATCAAACCCTTCCTTTGCAGGGGTTGATCTCGCTTTTTTTTGCGTGAGCGAAGAGCTAGCCAAAGAGCTTATCCCCAAGGCCCTACAAGAAAACACCCTTTGCATCGATGCGAGCAGCGCTTACCGGATGGATCCGAGTGTCCCCTTGGTGATTCCTGAGATCAATACTGAGGCCTTGAAAAAACATTCGGGGATCATCGCCTCCCCGAACTGCACGACCACGCTGATGCTTCTCCCCCTCGCCTCCCTTCATCAAGAGTTTCACATCCGAAGAGTGATCGCCACCACCTACCAGGCGGTGAGCGGCGCTGGAGCCAAAGGACTCGATGAGCTAAAAAAACAGACAGAGGCCCATTTGCAAGGGATCCCCCTTTCCCAAGAGGTCTTCCCCTACCCGTGTGCCTTCAATGTCTTCCTCCACGAGTCCCCTTACTCATCATCGGGGTACTGCGAAGAAGAGGAAAAGATGCACGAAGAGACGCAAAAAATCCTCGGAGATCCCAAGATACAAGTGAGCGCCACCTGCGTGCGCGTTCCCGTTTTTAGAGTCCACTCCCTCTCCTTGAACGTGGAGTTTGAGAGGGAGGTCGACCTAGAAGTTGCAACCAAAATGATTGGAAGCGCCGAGGGTGTTGAACTCATCCAGGACTGGGACAAAGATCGGTTCCCAACCGCTGTTGACGCTCAAAAGAAAAATCGGATACTCTGCGGTAGGATTCGCTCTGACCACACCCATCCCCGCGCTCTAGAGATGTGGGTCGTCGGGGATCAACTCCTCAAAGGAGCGGCTCTAAATATGATACAGATTGCAGAAACACTCTATGCCGAAAACCCCTAAAGCCCCACGTAAATGGTGGATCCTTCTGGCAATGACAGCGGCGGTCTCGATGATCTTCATCGACATCACCGTTCTCCCTGTCGCCCTCCCGACCATTCAGAGGAAACTGGGGATCCCCTCCCTCGGCCTCCAGTGGATTGTCAATGCCTATACCCTCTCTCTTACCATTTTCCTCTTAGCAGGTGGATGGCTGGGAGCCCGCTTTGGAAGCAGACGCATCTTCATTTGCGGTCTTTTTCTCTTTGCCCTTAGTTCGGCGCTCTGCGGACTGAGTAATAGCGCGGCTGAGCTCATTCTCTTCCGAGCGATCCAGGGGATGGGTGGAGCCCTGCTGATTCCAAGTGCTGCCCCGATCATTTTTGCCACTTTCTCGCCTAAAGAGCGAGGCAAAGCGATGGGCCTTTATGTTGGGATCGGCTCGGTCTTTTTCGCTCTCGGCCCTTTTATCGGTGGGGTCTTCGCGCAGTACCTCTCCTGGCATTATATTTTTTGGATCAACCTCCCGATCTCCCTCATCGGACTGATATTAACCCTGATTTTTGTTCCAGAAATGGAAAAACAAAAACGGGCTTTCGATTGGAAGGGTTTTCTCACCTTTAGCGCGGGAGTGAGCGCAATCGTCATCGCTCTTATGCAAGCAAAAAACTGGGGATGGACCTCTCCTATCACTCTTTTGCTCTTTTGTTTGGGCGCAGCTTTTCTCATTCTTCTTCTCTTTATCGAGAAAAAGGCAAAAGATCCCTACGTCGACTTCTCCCTCTATAAAAACCGCAATTTTTTGGGTGCATCTCTTGCCGTCGCCTGTTTCCAGTTCCTCGCCATGGTGACTGTCTACTGGTCGATCTTCTTCCAAAATGTCTCGGGATTTTCCCCTGCTCAGGCTGGAGCAATCATTCTGATCAGCAATGCTCCTCTGATTATCTTATCCCCCATCGGCGGGCACCTCTATGATAAACATGGGCCCCGCCCACCTGTTACCGTTGGCTTTCTTTTGATTTCTGTCGGGCTATTCCTCTTGCTATTGAACATCGATACTAAGAACCTCTTGATTCTTTTGATGGCTGTCATCCCCTACGGTTGTGGAAGAACCTTTGTTCTCATACCGAGTTTTACCTTCGCGGTTTCTGAAGTTCCTCCGGAAAAACGGGCGATCACAGTAGGATCAATCGCGACCCTTCGCCAATTAGGAGGAACACTCGGTCTCGCCATCATCACTTCGGTTTTTCTCACGGTGCAAGAGGGGCAATTTGCCGAAGATCTGCAGAGAAACACCTCTACTCTTAGCCTTGCCCCAAAGACCTTCACAGGTCTGCTCTCCAAAGCCCCCAAAGCGATCGTAGCTCTCGAGGCTCTTCCTGAAGAAACAAGAACCTATGTCAAACAGAGCCGCGTCCACTCATTCATCAGTGGCTTTCGCGCGATCAATATCCTCTCATTGATAGCGGCCCTTTTAGGCTTAGGGATGTTTCTATGGCTTGTCAAAAAACGGACGCAGCCGAAACTCTAGGAATTGCAAAAAACGGTCAAGAATGAGAACAGTTTTACTTGGTGGAGGCAAAGTGCCTCCCCTAAAGGACGTGGAATAGTTTGGAAGTGGCTGAGCAGCCTTCCCAAAACGGAATAAAAAGCCTCTTGAGATGTGGCCCGATTTACCCCATTGACACAATGTAACCCAATAGGTTACAACGTAAGAAAACGTGAGTTCCGTGGCGACAAAGAAATTTAGGCACAAGGGGCTGAAAAAGTTTTTCGAATCTGGAAGTAAGGCTGGGATACGTGCGGCGCATGCAGACAGAATCGAGCTTATTTTAGACCTTCTTAATGGAGCCCAGGAAGCGAATGACATGAACTTTCCGGGATCTGATTTTCATCGTTTAAAAGGAGATTTGAAAGGGTCCTTTTCTGTGCACGTGAACGGAAATTGGACAATAATATTTCGCTTTGAAAAAGGCGATGCGCATGATGTACATTTAATCGATTACCATTAAGGGAAACAAATATGAAGTGGAAAAGAAAACCAACTCATCCAGGAAAAATTCTTGATGAGCTTTATATTAAGCCTCTCGATCTTAATCTGCAGAAGCTTTCTGACAGGTTGCTGATTGCACGAAATACGTTATTTAAGATTAGATCTGGAAAAGCAAGTGTTACTCCTGCCATCGCTCTTGCTTTGTCAGAAGCGTTTGATACGACACCTCAGCTTTGGCTTAATTTACAGCAAACGTATGATTTATGGGTGGAAGAAAATGAATACGAACACGAGTTTATTCAACCAATCATCAAAAACGGCAAATTTCTGTCCATTGAGCAAAATACTGAAATCATTCGAAGAACACACGCATGAAACATTGACAGCTGCGTTAAATAATGCTCTGAACTGGTATAATTCGATTGACGTTATCCGTTTGCTTCTTAAGAAAGGAACGAATATCGATGCAACATCTTTGCATAAAGCTATTCTGTATCATGCATCAGTTGAAGTTCTTAAAACATTGATGCAAGCAGGTGCAGATGTTACAAATCAAGAAGAAATGCAGCATCTTCTAGGTTTAGCAATGAATATTTCCGATGAGAACAGGCGGATGAAGATCTTAAATCTGCTTCGCAGAGGTGTGCCCGAACTATCAAAACGTATGCCTTATCAGTATTGAAATTGAAAATCCCTACTTTTTCATCCAAAATTTTCATTTGAAGTCCCGCGAGCTAAGATTTGCCACGGTAAGCTTCAAAGTTCTCTAACCTTATGCGCTTGGATTTAATTCTCTTTCAACCAAGTTATTCAGAGAATCTGGCCTCATCTTTTCCCGCATGCAATGCGGCTCGATTTCGCTAACTTTCATCAAGTTAGCTTCGATCTCCTCCCCTCACCTGGCAGAAAAATCTTGAGCCATCTTCTTGTGAAAACTTTGATGACAAAGTACTAACATTTCTTTCGTTGTCGGATGGGGAAAAGAAAGCTTAACATGCGCTAAGTAGATCGCATCTTTTTTCGATCGGCTCCCATACTTCTGATCCCCCACAATGGGATGACCGATCGCAGCAAACTGCGCCCGGATCTGATGGTAACGACCTGTGAGCAGTTCAATCTCAACGAGGGTCTGGTCTTCTCCCGTTTCAAGAACCCTATAGTCCAGAAGTGCCTCCTTGCCACTGGGATCGACGATCGCACGGTGATCCCCATGCAAAAGGGTGTGTTTGAGTCTTCCCGACCCTTCGAGCTTTCCTTCAACGATCGCATGATAGATCTTGTGCACTTGTCTTTCTCGCATTGCTTCATTAAGACGGGAGAGGGCTTTACTCGTTCTTGCAAAAAGAACGAGCCCACCGACTGGCTTATCAAGACGATGAACGGGCTCTAAAAAAACCGCGCCGGGTTTGTTGAAGGCCTTTTTCACCCAAGCTTTTGCCTGCTCATGGAAGTCAGGTTGAGTTGCAATCCCCGGAGGTTTGTTTAAAACCAGAACGTGATTATCGCAGTGGATCGGTTCCATGTGTCTGACCTGGTTTGCGCTGTCTAAGAACCTCATAAAGAAGGAGAGTTGTTGCGGTCGCAACATTGAGCGAGTCTGCTGTCCCATGCATCGGAATAGAGACTGTTGTGTCAGCTGCTTTGAGCCACATCTCAGAAAGACCAAGCTGCTCTGTTCCCACGACAATCGCTAGCGGCCCTCGAAGGTCACCCTCGGTGAACTCACGCTCTGCATCCGGAGATGTGGCAATGACACGAATCCCATGTTCTTTCAGCCAGAGGTAGATCTCTCCCCCATTTGCTTCAATCACCGGCAAAGTGAAGAGGGTTCCGACACTGGCACGCACCACGTTGGGGTTATAGATATCGGTACACCGATCAGCCACGATCACTCCATCGGCTCCCACCCCATCAGCAGAGCGCATGATCGAGCCGAGGTTCCCCGGCTTTTCAATCCCTTCTGCTACCACAAGTAAAGGAGTATCACTCATCTGACTCTTAAGTAGCCCGAGGGAGCTACGCATCTGCACAGCTATCGCAAGAAGCCCATCCGGGCGATCCCGATAGGAGAGCTTCCGGAAGACCGCAGGGGTGCATTCGAACGCAGCACCTCCCATTTCTTCAATCGCTTGAATGAGAGAGGGCTCATTTTCCCCTAAGAACATTTTGGGACAAGTGAAGAGTTTTTGGATCGTCACTCCCCCTTTCAGCGCGCGGGATAGCTCTCGGTACCCTTCGATCAAAAAGAGACCCGTCTCATCGCGGCGACGGCGATTTTGGAGTTTGATCGCCTCTTTCACTTGAGAGTTTTGACTACTTGAAATCTTCAGCATGACCACCTCGCATAACTCCCCGTTGGGACATTGCGTGGCCCTTCAAGAAAAAGCTCTCCCGTCTCAGCCTTTTCCCCAAGAGCATCTTCGAGGAGATAGCCACTTCCCATCGGGGTGATCGCACTCGTATGATTCGAACAGGCACAAAATAGAGGTTCGTCGCTGAGAAGGTCTTTGCAAAGACTGAGAAGCAGACCGATGTCCCTCTCGATTTTAAAAACCTCTCCCTTTGCACCCCTGCCGAAGCTCGGAGGGTCGAGAAGAATCCCATCGTAGCGGCGTCCTCTTCGTATTTCTCTTTTTAGGAATTTGATGGCATCATCGACGATCCATCGGATCGGTTTTTCTTCAAGACCATTAAGAGCAGCATTTTCCCGTGCCCACTGGACCATCCCGTGCGAAGCATCAACGTGACAGACAGCAGCTCCCGCTTTTGCAAGTGCTAAGCTCGCTCCTCCGGAATAGGCAAAGAGATTGATGACCTCTACCTCTCCCCTTTTCTGCACAAGTTTGGCTGCCCACTCCCACAAAATACTATGCTCGGGGAATATACCTAGATGACCAAACTCAGTAGGAGAAAGAGTGAATTTGATTCCCTTATGGGTGATCACCCAAGTCTTGGGAAGGGACCCGGCCCATCCCCCATCCTCTTCTCTAGTGAAATGGGCATCGGCCTTCTTCCACTCCTCTTCAGAGAGGGAAGGTCTCCATAGGGCTTGATTACAGGGGCGCACGAGGGTGTAAGGCCCAAAACGCTCCATTTTTTTTTGATTTCCAGAATCGAGAAGTGTATAATCCATTCGGGTAGTATACCCCTTTTCTGGATTTCTTTTCTCCTAATCGATAATAGAAAGAAGCTCCTCTATAGCCTTTTGACAAGTCTTTTCCATGATTTCCTGTCGGCTCCCCTCGAAGTGATTCTCCGTAACGTGGGGTTTTTTTCCATGAGCCCCTACAGCGATGTAGACCGTGCCGACGGGGGTTTCTTTGGTGCCTCCGCTTGGGCCAGCAACCCCTGTGATGGCAACACCAAAATCGGCCTCCGTTTTTTTCATCAGCCCCAAGAGCATTTCATTGGCAGTCTCCCGTGAGATCGCCCCATTCTCGTAAAGGGTGGAAGATGAGACCCCTAATACCGAGCTTTTGAGCCCATTTGAATAGGTAACAAATGAACCAAGAAAATATTTAGAAGCATCGGGAATAGCGGTGAACGCCGCAGAAAGACTTCCCCCTGTGCATGACTCGGCTAAAGCCAATGTTTTCCCTTTTTGAATGAGTTTCTGATGAATCGTTTTAATCATGGGCGACCTTTAAGTTACGGGCGATTAGCCCTGGATGGCGATTGATCCATGAAAAGCACTTCTTCCCAAGACGGATCGGCTGATTTTCTTTTCCCTTTTCCGTGAGGAATGGGGTGGCTCTGGTCTCTCTTCTCACCCACTTGGCAAGCCTATCGAAGAGAACGGAGTTGGGAAATTCCTCGCTCTTGCCTACCTTCCCAATTTCATTTGTCTGAGGATCGAGATAGAGCTGGGGGTAGGAAAACTGGATCCCCCAGGTGATGCTATTTTCCCCCATCACTCCCGAGTAAAAAGCATCGGTGTAGATAAAGTGGTGGCGCTGGAGCTGCACAACGGGACGGCGGGCTTTAACCAGATAGTCTCCATTTTTTAACTCCATCGCATAGAGCAAGTCGGGATCGATGGTCATCGCAGCAGAGAAAAAGGGACGCAAGGGAGTTTCATCAGTGAGGTTTCCATTTTTGATGCCTTCCACATAGCGCGAGTAAGCCTCTAGGAAATCCTCTCTTGAGATTTCCCCTTTTTCCAGTGAAACGGGCCGGCTCACATCAAAGAGATGAAAGGAGCCGAGCTCCTCAAAGAGATTAGCCATCTCCTCTACGGTTATAAGAATAGGGAGCTTGCGGGATTTAGAGACCTGGAGAGCCCCTTCCTTTTCAGGGGTAGAAACATCAAGTGACATTGGACTGAAGAGCTTTTTTTCTCCAAACCGTAGAGATCAAAAGATAGGCCACAGAGCAGAAGATGACACTATCGGCAATATTGAAGATCGGATAGGAGTAGCGATAGAAAATACAGTAAATCATATCGACAACATGTCCATAGAGATAGAAATCAATGATATTCCCAAGTGCCCCTGCAGCGACAAAAGTGAGGGGGACTTTGAGCTGTTTGGGAGGCTCAAAGAATAACAAATAAGCGATCAGTCCAAGAGTGATCACAAGGCGGACAAAAAGCAACAGTGAGGGAAAATTAGAAAAGAGACTCCACGCAGCCCCCGTATTGGTCGTATGGACAATAGAAAGGGTAATGAGAGGGCTCTTCAGGAGTCCAATTCCCCCAAAAGGATATCCGGCAAAGGGTTCTATGAGGGGGAGATGATGGACAACCCAATGTTTTGTCCACATGTCAAAAAAAAGGACAAGAACAAAAAATACAAGAAGTCGGGCCGCAGGGCTTAGAAGATTAAATCTGTTCTTTTTCAAACTTCTCCTGAGCGGCAACGGTCATGTTTGCATAAGGGATTGCTTCAAGACGCTTCAAAGGGATCTCCTCTTTTGAGATATCACAGATTCCGTAAGTCCCCTCTTCGATCTTTTCAAGTGCACGATCGACCTGCTGCAGGATCCTGATCTCCTTATCGGTGAGTTGAAGGTCAATACTCCTAGTGAAGTCATCCGTTCCCTCATCGGCCTGATGCTGGGAATATCCCTTTGTCTCGGGTTCAGACTTTACTTCCTTGCTCGTCTCTTCAACCAATTTGGTCATCTCTGCGCGAATTTCTTCTAAACGTTTTTTTAACTTTTCAATATCAGACTTTTTCAGTGGCATTTTCGGACTCCTTTTCCTCTTGTGGAGCAATATTTTCAATCGCGTCTTTCAGTTCTTCGACATGCTTAAAGCGTCTATATACACAAGCAAACCGGATATAGGCAACCATATCAAGAGTTTGGAGATGACGCATTGCGATATCCCCCAATTCTGTCGCTTTGATCTCTCTGGCCTGCCTCTCAATCAGTTCAATGGTGATCTTATCGGCGATTTCTCTCACCTGCTCATGACTCACCCTAGTATGACGACAAGCAAAATCGAGCCCTCGAATGAGTTTATCCTGCTGAAAATCCTCATAGTGCCCACTGCGCTTGAGTACTTGGATCGTAAGATCCACAGTCTCGAACGTCGTGAACCTACGCAGACATTTCAGGCATTCGCGACGTCGGCGAATGGCATTCGTCTGTTCGGCTCCTCTTGAGTCTGTTACTTTAGACTCCTCGTGATAACAATAGGGACATCGCATGATTTCCATTTTTAAACTAGATCGCCTATTTTTTTGAAGAAAAAAAACCTCTTAATAGCAGATAGCCAGTGAGAAAAGTCTATCGCATCATTAGACCGGTCAAGCGGATGGAGCCCTTTTATCAGCACGTTAACGGCATGTTAAAGTCACTTTAACGGCAAAAAACTCATTCAAATATGGTCAGTTCCTCTAATGATGGCAAATCTTTTAGCGCTAATAGCTCACTTTCTTTGGGTTAGAGCTAATTGTCATAAACTTTGACTTATCAGCAATTTATAAGCATAATAGAAATATTAAAGGAAGCCGATAAATCGGCATTAAAAAAATAAAACCATTAACCCTCAGCGATTTAAACTCATGCCAGCTGGATTTCATCCCAATTTTATTATCACCCCTAGCATTGCCAGGCACTTAATGCGAATAGAAGGGGTCAAACAAAAGGTCGCCTCTCTCCCAATAACACCAGCTGTTCTTTCTAGCCTACGCAGCAGTGCAAAACTACTCACAACTCATTATTCTACAATGATCGAGGGGAACCGCTTAACCTCTAAGGAAGTCAAGGAAGTTATTGAGCACCAAGGACATTTTCCAGGACGTGAACGAGACGAGAGCGAAATTAAAGGCTATTACGCCGCCCTCGAACAACTAGAATATCATGTCGCTAAGCAATCCCCGATCACAGAAAAAACAATCCAAACTCTTCATGCTCTTGTCATGAGCGGTGGACGGACTGGGGTAAAACCAACGCCCTATCGAGAAGGACAAAATGTCATTAGAGAAAATGGTTCGGGAATGATCGTTTATCTTACTCCAGAAGCAAAAGATGTTCCTAAACTCATACGGAATCTCATTTCTTGGATAAAAGAAAATAAGGAACTTCCACCGCCACTTATCGCCGCTATAGCTCATTACCAATTTGCAACCATTCATCCTTATTATGATGGCAATGGAAGAACAGCGAGACTATTAACAACTCTAATCTTACATCTGGGCGGCTATGATCTTAAAGGATTGTATTCTCTAGAAGAATACTATGCCCAAAATTTACCTGCATATTATCGAGCAATAAGCGTAGGACCATCACATAATTACTATTTAGGACGAGAAAAAGCAGATATTACAGAATGGATCGAATATTTTTGCAACGGGATGGCACTCTCATTTGAGAAAGTAGTCCAACAAATGATTGCAGCTGAAACAAAAGGCGAACATGATCAGTCAGATTTATTACGTCTCCTTGATCCAAAACAACGAAAGGCCTTAGAACTCTTTAAGGAACATGAGATCATCACTAGCCTTCAAATAGGAGCGCTCTTTGGTTTCAAGCCTCGAACGAGTACGGCTCTTTGCAAGAAATGGATTGAGAATGAGTTTTTAGAGATTGTCGATCCATCGAAAAAATCTAGGAAATACCGACTTGCAGACAAATATCAAGTGTTGCTAGCAAATTCATTTTAATTTTTTTTGCATCAATTTTTAATATGTTTCTAGTTGTAAATATTTTTTTCAAGATCATCCTGAATTGAATAATGATCCGAAATTTCTCATCCCAATGAGTTTAAGATCTAAGAAAAAAGCCAAGTCTATATTTCTTTTCCTTGCAAAAACACTCTATAGGCCAAATTTATGAATAGCCAACGCAGCAATTTGATAGTTATGAAATACAGAGAAAATCTTCCTTATTCAAGTGTACATGAATAAAAAGGAAGAAATACACCGTTATTCAAGTACACTTGAATAAGAGAACTGGATCGAGCCCCTCTTGACAACCATTCATCAAATAGATTGTAATACCTATAATATAGGTTATATAACCTACATAATATGAGGTTGAGAAATGCTTGAATATCTGTTTGGCAATAAGAACGTGGAGAAAATTCTCGTTTATCTCTTGTTACATGAGAAAACCTATGCAACAGAGCTGAGCAAAATCTTTCGCACCCCATTGGATCCCATGCAAAAAACTCTTCGCAAATTGGAAAATGGGGGCTTGCTAGTTAGTTTTAAAGAGGGAAAAACACGGGTTTTTCAATGGAACCCTCGTTATCCTTTTTTAGATGAAATTCAAGCACTTGCTGCCAAATCCTACCGCTACTTTCCTCCTCAAATACAGGAACACTATCAACCTCACAAAAGAAAAAGACCTAGAAAAACCGGCAAGCGGCTGTGACGGATATTGATTTTTCTCAAAGTGATCTCAAAAGCGTTGCTGGCATCATCTTTGAAACCCAAAAAAAGAGTGATCTGGACGCCATGAATACCTGAAGAAAAAGAGATCTCTATGCAAGCAGACTTGAACAAAGAAGAACAAATGCATGATTATTCAAGTATGGATGAATAAAAGAACTGAGACTGTATGATCTTCAGAGGATTTTCCTATAAATAAAGCCCTTGAAGAAATCTGTAACCATCGACAATCTCAATGTCTTGTTTCTTCTGTTCTCGTCTGAGCTTTTTAACGATTTGAATTGATGGAAGTTGGTATTTTTCATGGAAATAGGCGAGTCCTGAACCCACATGGTGATTCGCATGCTTCACCTCAATAAGTCTTTCAATTTTACCGTCCTTAACCAAAGCAAAATCAACCTCTTTTTGGTCCTTTGTACGTAGATAATAAAGTGAATAATTTTCAGCTTGATAATCGATCAACCCTAAAACATGTTTAAATAAACATGTTCCAACAAAATTCTCAAATTTAATACCGTCATTTCCCTTCACTAAGCCAGTATCAAAAAAATAAATTTTTGGCTCTTTAAGGAGACTTCTTGCTATATTTTTTGAAAAAGGAACCACTCGAAAAACAACATACAACATTTCCAAAATTGAAATATATTTCTTTACAGTATTTGGTGAGATTGAAATATCTTCAGCAATTGAGCTATAAGAAATAGGTGAACCCACACGCTCTCTTAGCAAGTCAAAGATCAGCCTAATTGCTTTTAAATTATGAATATTCTCGAAATCGAGTACATCTATTCGAAGCAAGCTATCAACATACTGTAATCGCCACCGCTTCGCATCGATCGGATTATCGAATAAAAATGGTTCTGGAAACCCTCCTCTTTCAATGAATCTATCTAAATTGGTCTCTTCTCCGACTTTTTTCAATTCAGCAGGAGAAAGAGGCATCAGTCTATGAAGAAAATATCTACCTGCAAGAGAATCTCCAACTTGATTAAATACCTCCAGTCTTGCACTACCCGTTACTAGAATTTTCTGGTGTGCAGGCTTCGTATCGTAAACGCCCTTAAGATACGTTTTCCAATTCGGCATTTTATGAATTTCATCAAGAATAAGAAGCTCTATGGAGGGCAACCAGGATTCTTCCTTGATGATTTTTCTATCTCCTGTACTATCATAATTTAGATAGATCGTTGAATCAAATTCATCTCCGATTTCTTTGGCCAAGGTCGTCTTACCTGCTTGCCTAGGTCCTGCAAGTAAGACCATTTTCTTTTGTAAGTCTGCAATAATCGCAGCTTTTTGATATCTCTTCATATTGACCATTATGCAGCGAAATGCGGAATAGTCAAGACTATTCCGCATTTCGCTGCGGAATAGTCGGATTTCGACAAGAAAAACAACCTCTTATCTGCTGGTTAGTTTTATATATCACTGGCTATCAATAGATTGGAATAAAGAACGGAGGAGGTGGGATTCGAACCCACGAAACGCTTATCACGTTTACACGCTTTCCAAGCGTGCTCCATCGGCCACTCGGACACTCCTCCACTATTTTCCGCAGGAAAAGGGTAGTCAAAAGAATGCATTCTGGCAAGGAAATTACAAACAAGCTACAATCGTTCTATGCTTAGAAACTCAAGTTGCTACCCATCTTTCCCCTATACTGGCTACACTATTTATCTTCTGCGCTTCGATCGCCCGCCCATATGCTTCATATGGGCCTCCTCTCGAATCTTGTATCTAAACAGCTCGCTTGCGCCTAGAGAAAAGGAGGTAGTAACTTGAGTTTCAGAAAAATTCTTTTTCTCTGCCTTCTGTGCGTAGGAGTTTCTTGTACAAAGAAAGAGCCTGAGAAGACCCCTACTGCCCCAACTATTCTCGTGACGATCGCCCCTTACGCTACGATCACCGAGGCAATTGCTGGCCAAACAGTGACAATTGAGACCCTCATCCCCTCTACGGCAAATATCCATGTCTACGAACCCACCCCAAAACAAGTAGAATCGAGTATCAAAGCCAAGGTCTGGTTTCGGATCGATGAGCTCTTCGAAGTAAAAATGCTCCGCTTCATTGAAGAGCAGAACCCAGAGCAAAAAATTGTGAATCTCCAAGAGGGCCTCAACCTCTTGCCAAGCCATGACGCTGTCTCGCTCACTCCCTGTACGCATGCTCATTACCACGGCGCCTATGACTTGCATACTTGGCTAAATCCAATCTTTGTAAAACAACAAGCAAAAACCATTCACGATACTCTCGTTGAGCTCTTCCCAGAGCATGAAAAACTCTATACCAAAAATCTCATCAAGCTAATCCAAAAGTTGACCGATCTAAACGAGACAATCGCCGAGCTCTTAGCTCCTTATCAAGGAGAAGCGATCCTCTCCTCTCACCCCGCCTTCGCCTATTTTTGCAAAGAGTACGACCTCCTCCAACTCTCTGTCGAATGTGAAGGGAAGGAACCAAGACCCAAAGACGTTGAAGAGATCTTCAAAAAAGCACAGAACTACCACCCGCGAGTCGCCCTCCTGCAACTCGGATTCAATAACAGAGGAGCTGAGCTCATTGCTAAAAAATTGGGGATCCCCATCTACACGTTCAATCCTTTTAGCAGAGACTATTTTACAAACATGAAGCAACTAGCCGAGCACATCGCCCAATGACCCTATCCGTCGAACACCTCTCTTTTTCTTATGATCGGCAGGTGCCCGTTCTAGAGGATATCTCTTTCACAACGAAGAAGGGAGATTTTATCGGTGTTTTTGGTCCTAATGGAGGGGGAAAGACCACCCTTCTTAAACTCCTACTTGGCCTTCTCACCCCAACTAAGGGAACCATTGCAGTGCAGGACACTTCCCCCAAAAACGCCTCTTCTCGGATTGGATATGTTCCGCAAATGCGCCGCTTCGATCGAAAGTTTCCCATCTCGGTACTCGATGTCGTCTTGCAGGGCCTACTCGCCAGCCATAAAGGCTGGGGAGGCTATTCACATAAAGAAAAAGGGCGGGCGATGTCAGCCCTTAAGCAAGTCGGTCTCGAAGAAAAAGCCGACGGTCCCTTTGGTACTCTTTCTGGGGGACAGATCCAGAGAACCCTCATAGCTAGAGCTCTCGTCTCAGAGCCAGAGATTCTGATGCTTGACGAGGCAACGGTAGGGATTGATCCAAAGGCCCTCAGGGAGTTCTTCTCCCTCCTCCTCTCGCTAAAGGGGAAGATGACCATTGTGCTCGTCACCCATGATTTGCAGGTGATTGCCAAAGAAATGGACCAGCTCTTATGTATCAACCGGCAGATGACTCTCTTTGCTCCAGAAGAGGTATGTCAGCACTTTGCGATGGGGCTCTACCATCCTCCTTTGTACCGCAATGACAAGGGGGGAAACCGATGATCGAAGCGCTCTTCACTCATCCCTTTCTTTTGATGGCCCTATTTGCTGGGCTTGCTGCTTCGATTACGAGTGGGATCATGGGGAGTTTTGTTGTGGTGAAGCGGATCGTCTTCATCAGTGGAAGCATCTCCCACTCCGTCCTAGGAGGCATGGGGCTTTTTCTATGGCTCAAGAGGACCTTCGATATCGAGTGGCTCATGCCGATGCAAGGGGCCATAGTAGCGGCTATCCTCTCTGCTCTTTTGATTGGCTGGATCCATCTTAAATACAGAGAACGGGAAGATACGGTGATTGCCGCGCTTTGGTCGACGGGGATGTCTGTGGGGGTCATTTTTATCGCCCTGACACCGGGCTATAACGTCGAGCTGATGCACTATCTTTTTGGCAATATCCTCTGGGTAACAAAAAATGACCTTTGGATGCTCCTTATTCTCGATGTGGTGGTGATCGGGATTGTCGCGCTTTTTCGGACCCAGTTCATTGCGATCTGTTTTGATGAGCAGCAGGCGCGATTGCAAAAGGTCCGCGTGAAGTTTTTCTACCTGCTCTTGCTTTGCCTGATTGCTCTATCGGTTGTTCTATTGATTCAGGTGGTGGGAGCAATTCTCGTCATCGCTATGCTAGCGATCCCAGCAGCGATCGCCACTACGCTCACCCACCGGTTTGGGAAACTGCTCCTTTTCTCGGTGCTCATCGGTGGGGTTGTTTGTTTCTTTGGTATCGGGGCTTCCTATAAGCTCAACTGGCCTCCAGGAGCGACAATTGCTCTCGTCGGAAGCGCCCTCTACCTTGCAAACTTTGTTCTAAGAAAAAAATCTTTTTAGATCTTAGTCATTTTTTTCCACCAAACAGCGAAACCTTGCTTCTTTCTTCGTGCAGGTCTACGTTTTGCAGTTGTCGCTCTTCTTTGAGTTTGTTTTCTTCTTGTGGCCATATCGCCCTCCATCTACTTTTTGGGTTTTTCGTCAGCTTTACTGTGGCGATGCAGAAATTCTTGCCACTTATTTTTTTCTTCCTTTGGAGTCTCCTTCGGAGTTCTCTCTTTTTTCTTTGAAACACCCCGCCCCTTTTTCTGCTTATTCATAGGAATTCCTTAGAGGGTGTGTATGAAATGCTTTCGCATATACCCTTTTAAATAAAAAAGCGCTCCCGAAAGAGCTTTTTCCAGGATTCTTTCGTTCTTGGCTTGGCTTTGCGATGAGTTTTACCTGTGATTTTAGAACTTTTTTTTCGCTTATGTGACTTTGCTCTTGGCATAACTCCTCCTCAATAATATTGCTTCGCCTATAACCATATAATAAAAACAATAAACTAATAATTCAATTAGTTTATTAAATAATTTCATATATTACTAACTTTAAACAAGTAGAAATGTGAATTCCCGCTCTTGACTCCCTTTGGAAAATCATTTATGATTGGTCATCTTAAACTCTATTGGAGGTCACATGTACGCGATCATCGAGACCGGTGGAAAACAGTACAGGGTAGAAAAAGGCGATATCATTGACGTAGAACTGCTTGGAGATACCCAAGAAAAAAGCATCGAATTCAAAAACGTTCTTTTCTTTCACGATGGCTCAGCTGTTAAGATCGGAGCCCCCAACGTCGACGGATGCGTCGTTCTCGGAGAGCTTCTCCAAGAAATCCGCGGCCCTAAGGTCATCTCTTTCAAATACAAAAAGAGAAAAAATTACCGTAGAAAGGTAGGGCATCGCCAGAACTATTTACGGGTAAAAATCACTGAGATCAAAGAGTAAAGCACTATGGCACATAAGAAAGGACAAGGAGCGTCTCGAAATGGACGTGACTCTCACGCTAAGCGCCTTGGAGTCAAGGCAACACATGGACAACACGTGACAACGGGTAGCATTTTGATCCGCCAACGCGGAACAAAATATAGACCTGCGAAAAATGTCGGCATCGGCAGAGACGATACCCTCTTCGCCCTCATCGATGGAACCGTCTCTTTTCGCAAGACAAATCGCACCCACGTCTCAGTCGTCCCCAGCGCCCCTTAAGAGCTTAGAGCCTCTCGATGTTTCTCGATCGAGTTAAAGTCAAACTCATCGCAGGCAAGGGGGGGAACGGAGTCGTGGCCTGGCGCCGCGAGAAATTCATCGCTAAAGGCGGCCCCTACGGTGGCAATGGTGGACGGGGTGGAACCGTCACCCTAGAAGCCAATACCTCTCTCTTCTCTCTCGATCAGTACCGACATAGAAGGATCCTCCGCGCCAAGAATGGTCAAGGCGGCGGGAGCAACCATAGACAGGGAGCCTCCGGAGCAAATCTCACCATCAAAGTCCCATTCGGAACCCTCGTTAAGGATGCAGCCACTGGAGAGATCCTCTTCGACTTCACCCCGGACCAGAAAAAGTGGACTGCCTGCATCGGAGGCAAGGGAGGCAAAGGAAATGCCTGCTTCAAGTCCTCTACAAATAAAGCACCTAATATCTGCACCCCCGGCAAAGTGGGAGAGGAACTGGAAGTGGAGCTTGAGCTCAAGCTGATCGCCGATATCGGCCTCGTCGGCATGCCCAATGCGGGGAAATCAACTCTCCTCTCGGCTATCACTCATGCAAAAGTGAAGATCGGAGACTACCCCTTCACAACACTCTCTCCAAACTTAAGCTACATCCAATGCGCCGACTACACTCGGATCCTCATCGCCGATATCCCCGGCATCATTGAAAATGCCCATCAGAACAAAGGACTAGGCCTCTCCTTTCTCAAGCACATTGAGCGGACCTCGGGGCTTGTCATCGTCCTCGACGTGATGCCAGATCATGAGCGGACCCCCCTTGAAGACTTTGAAGTCTTACGCAAAGAACTCGAAGCTTATAACTCTCAAATGCTCAAAAAACCCTTCCTCGTCGTTCTCAATAAAATGGACCGCGAAGGGGCAGAAAAAAATGCCGAGGAATTTCGTAACAACTATCCGTTTGACCCCAGCACTTTTCTAGAGATTTCTGCCTTAGAGGGAAGAGGACTCACTGCCCTCGTCGAGGCGATGAGAGCGCTTGCTCTTCCAGACGCTCAGCGCAAATACGCTCCCGCCTGCTAGCATCATAAGACTTCCCAAATAGATCGGCATCGCCACGTGCCTTCCTACAAGCGACCCCGAGAATAGAGGACTCAGAAAGAGAGCCAAGGATCGGTGAAACAAAAAACTGGACAAGAGGGGTCAGGGCTATGAGAACACCCATCCAGATTCCCCTCACAAGATCACTTGTCTCTGGAGCAAGCAAAAGACTGCTTCTATCGAAAAAAAGAGCTGCAAAAAGGGGGAAGACAAGACCGATTCCCACATAATCGAGAAACCCGCTAAACAGCAGGAGAAAAAATTTAAATCGATTCCTCATAAAAATTTGATTTTCACCCCTCGACTGCCTATGATAGCAGGAATATGGCCAAGAGAAAACGAAAAACCCAAAAGGCATCCACCAAAAAAAGACTCTCCCGGTGGCAAGTTTTCTTCCTCGGGGTCTTCGTTGGCACCGGTCTCTTTTGGCTCCCAGAGGGAAACGACTTTGCCCCCGCGCAGTTCTCTCGCTCCGAATGGACAACCAATAATTCCCCTTCAGTTTTTGCGAATCACCTCCCGACAACTACCCCCCTCATCGAGCGAGAGGGACTCGTCATCTCCTATGATGGAAGAACGCGCAATCCCTACTGGGTCTATCACAAACTCACTTCTGAGACCCTAGATGCAAATACCTCCCGAGCAGACTGCGACTTCAAAGAAGATCCCCTGATCCCCAAAGCCATCCGCGCCACAAAAAGTGACTACCACGGGAGTGGCTTTGACCGGGGTCACCTATGTCCTGCCGCTGACACCCTATCGCAAAAGACGATGCAAGAGACCTTCCTTCTCTCCAACATCGCCCCTCAATTCCCCGCATTCAACAGAGGCTACTGGAAAAAAGTAGAAAACCACATCCGCAGCCTCACGAAAGAATATAGAGTCGTCCATGTCTTTTCTGGTCCCCTCTATCTCAGTACCAAAGGGCGGGATGGAAAACGGTACGTCAAGTACCAGGTGATCGGATCCCACAACATCGCGGTACCCACCCACTTTTTTGCCCTCCTCTTCGTTGAACATCCCTCAAACAAGATGATGACGAAAGCCTTCATCCTTCCCAACAAATCGATCGATGCGAAGACCCCCCTAAAAAAGTATTCAGCAACCGTGGAAGAGGTCGAGATTGCATCAGGAGTTCTGTTCACGAAAATTCTTGAATAATCTCCCTCTCTCCCGTATGACATAAGCTATGGAACGGACAAACAAAAAGAGCTTTCTCTCTATCCTCTTTGTCGTGGCGATGGACAATTTCGGCTTTGGCATTGTCTTTGTGATGTTTGCCCCCTTACTCCTTACCCCTGAATATTCCTTTCTCCCAGCTGATACCTCTATCGCAACTCGCAACCTCTACCTCGGCATTCTCTTCGCTGTTTTCCCACTGACACAGTTTTTAGGAGCCCCACTCATCGGCGACTTTGCCGATATACAAGGGAGGAAAAAAGCGCTCTATATCACCATTCTCGGAAGTGTCGTTAGCTTCCTCTTCTCAGGTCTTGCCCTCCTCTTCTCTAGCCTATGGGGACTCATTGTCAGCCGCCTCCTCGCCGGTTTTTTTGCAGGTAACTTAAGCATCAGCCTCTCGGCGATTGCTGACTTAAGCCCCACAGAAAAAAAGCGCTCACACAATTTTGCCATCATCACCGTAGTGATGTCGCTCAGCTGGACTTTTGCCATGCTCTCAGGTGGTTATCTTTCCAACCCTGCTGCATCCAAATGGCTCAATCCAGCTCTTCCCCTTTGGCTCACCGCTTTCCTCATGTTGCTCTCTTATTTTGCTGTCATCAAATACTACGTTGAAACCCACCAGCCGGTGCAAGGAGCTCGTTTCGATCTCACTAAAGGGCTCCATAACATCATCCAAGCCTTCAAAATGCCCAAAGTGCGCCCTTTCTTTTTTATCATTTTAGCATGGACTATCGGCTGGGGACTCTCGGTTCAATGGTTTGCGACCTATAGCATCCTGCAGTTCAAAGCGACCCAAATAGGAATTGCTTGGGGGCTGCTCATCCAAGGTTTCTTCTGGCTCACAGGAGGGCTCGTGATCAACCGCCTCCTACTCAAAAGATTCACTAGCCTTCCCATAGCTGTGATCGCCTTTGGTTTTTGTGCCCTCTTTCTGCTTCTTTGCTCCCTTCCCTCGTTCTACTGGAGCTTTGCCTTTATCTATTGGCTGTCCGCTTTGTTTGCCTCTTTTAGCTTTAGCAATAGCTTAAACCTCGTTTCGATAAACGCCCCCGAAGGTGTCCAAGGAAAAATCATGGGGCTTTCCCAGTCGATGATGTCACTCGGTTGGATTTTCGTTCCAATCCTAGGAGGATATATCGGCGCTAAACATGTCGATTGGCTCTACCCAACCTCAGCCCTCTTCCTCTTCTTCGGCTTCCTCATCTTAGCCGTTAAATACTGGAAGAAATGATAAAAACGGACAGAAAATCCCTTCTCGCCACCCTCTTTGTCGTGTACAGAGCTCTTTGTCTGGGTCGCCTCCATATTCACTGCCTTTGGTTTTAGCAATAGCGTCAACTACATTTCCATTAACTCCCCCCCAGAAATCCAGGAAAAAATGATGGGGCTTTCCCAGTCAATGCTCTCTCTTGGGAGAGTCATCATCCCGATCATCGGAGCATACATAGGGGGCGTAGATGCCCACCTCTTCTACCCCATTGCGACGATTTGTGTATTTGGCGCCTTCCTTATTCTCCTTTAAGGAGCAATTCAGTCGCAGAAAAGGCAAGAAAAAGATCTGACCGCCAAAAAAGTCCTCTTAGGATGAAATGCAGATGCATTTCTAAGGATCCCTCATGAATGTAAGAGTTGATTTTGCCAACTATATTTGGTAATCTCAAACTAAAAGGCAAATTGATGAAATACCATTTCAAGGTTCACAAAGACGGAAAATACTACTGGGCTCAGTCTATTGAGCTTGAAGGATGCATTACACAAGCAACTTCTATGAAAGTTCTTCGCAAGAACATGCAAGAGGCTCTAAATCTCTACGTACAGGAGCCTGAACACTCTAAGGACTTAGCCGCTCTTCCTGACGAATCTATCCGTAGATCCAAAACTGTTGAAGAAATCGAGCTAGATCCACAGACCGCTTTTTCATTCATGGTACGGTACCATCGCATTAAGCAAGGAATGACCCAGTCTCAAGCCGCAAAAAAGATGGGATTCGATTCCCTCTTCAGCTATCAAAGGCTAGAGAAGAAGAGCTGTAATCCTAGCCTAAAAATGATACACAAAATTAAGCAGGTTTTTCCTGATTTTTCCATTGATGCTGCAATAGGATGTTAGGCTCATCTTTTTCTCACTCCTCCAGCTCTTCCCCGCCCCCTATCGAAAATGATCAAACGGTTGGAGATCCATTTCGACTACTTTCCCCTTCATACGGTAAATTATTTCCCCTTCTAGGCTAGTCACTTGGCCTATCTCATGCAATGGATGGTCGAACTCTTCGCTGAAATGGTCAGCAATTTGTTGAAAGGATTTTTTGGAGAGTGTACACAAAAGAGAGTAGTCCTCTCCACCCGTCAATGCGATATTGATAGGATCCCAATTCTCTTTCGAGCAAATATGAGAAAGAGGATCTGAAATAGGAAGGTTAGATATCTCAATGATCGCTCCACATTTTGAAGCTCGAATCAAACGGCCCAAGTCACAACTCAATCCATCAGAAATATCCATCATTGCGTGGATCCCTTTTTGCGATGCTAGCCATCTCCCTTCTTCCGGAGAGGGATCGGGATGAAAATGAGAGTGAATTAGAGCTAAAGCCTCTTCTGTATGAGCAACCTTGCTTTGAAGAAGCTTGAGTCCTCCGCCTGAATTTCCCAAGGTGTTTGTCACGCAGATCACATCGCCAACTTTGGCTTGATGCCGGTACTTTACTTTGTCCTTAGAGGCAACCCCCATGACAGTTCCACTGAGAAAAAGATCCCTCTTTGATCCTACGGTATCACCTCCTAGCAGCAGCAAGTTCCATCGCGAGCAGGCTTCTTTGACTCCAAGGGTGAATTCTTCAAGCCAATCGGAGTCGATGTCACTGGGAAGAGAAATCGAGAGAAAAGCATATTTTGGAGTCCCACCCATCGCTGCAATGTCACTGACATTTACCGCTATTACTTTGTATCCCAAATTTTGAGGTGAAATTTGCTCCTTCAAAAAATGGACCCCTTCAACAAGAGAATCAGTGGTAATCAGCCATACACTCTCATTGTCAGCGGGAATCACCCCGCAGTCATCTCCTATTCCAAAAATGGGAGGAGGACAGGGGAACTGTTTCGCTAAATATTCTATGAAGCCTTCTTCACCATATTCTTGCATTCGCATGTTTCCCCCATCTTCTTTATGATTTTCTTCTGCAGCGTGTCTTGGGCGGGGCTCCTTCAAGAATAGCCGATATGACCGCTAAATTGGATTGACCTAAATGTACCTTAAAGGATCTTAAGGATCATCTTTTCTCAATAGACTGAGATTTCTTCGCCAAGACCAGGAATAAACTGGCCCAGGTACTTTTCTGCACGAAATACGAGTAAATGAAAGCATGAAATACGAGTAAAAGTATGAAGTCATGTAGATCTGACTTACTATTTCTTTCTAGTATTCGATCATGGGATAAATAATTTTATCTCCAGTATTCGGAGTCTTGGATTCTACAGGTCTAAATGAAGGGAGTCGCTTTGGATCAAGTAAGAAATGGTGGCCAGAGCCGGAATCGAACCGGCGACACAAGGATTTTCAGTCCTCTGCTCTACCAACTGAGCTATCTGGCCAAAGACCATAAAGATACGCACCGTTTCGATATCTTGCAATAAGAAAAGCAGGAGGTTTTTACCTCTGTACACGACAATTTTTCTCTTTCAGGATAAGGCTGCGACTTCGCCATATTGATTCTCCTTGTCGGCAATAGCTAAAGCTATTCCCTTCTGCGTTCGAATCAATCTTGCTTTGCCTCGCTCTCCCGCGGGCGGAAAAAATTGTCGTGTACAGAGGTTTTTTACGCAGAATCCTTCTGACAAAGGATGAGATCTTTCATGATGTTGATGGCCTCGACCACTTGAAGATCCTCGTGCCCCCACGCGGGATTGCAAATCCTTTGGAAAGATCTGGGAGAGCGCCGTTTTCTCTCTCCCTGTTGTTTGAGAAAGAGGGAGAAATTCTTGTCCTTTTCTATCCGTCTTTCACTATTTGCCCGTAGAGTGGGAAGAGCCCTTTGCCACCGGTCTTGTGGCTGATGGAGATTAGGCAGGTAGTTCTTCTGGAACCAGATCCGATTTCGAAAGTCGACATCGGTGAGCGGATCGACATACGCCGCAGCCACTGTGTCACTTGTCAAGGGATAGTCGAGAAAGCGTTCCCCAATTTTATAAGGAGAAAAGATCGTCGGAACGACGATATCGGCTTGCACCCCCTCAATCTGCGTCGAGCGCCCTGAGACAGTGTAGTACCTCCCCACTGTCACCTTGTAAAAGACTCTAGCCTGCGGATCAGTCACTGTCTGGTACTGGATCGTCCCCTTACCATAGGTGTGGGGGTCTCCGACAATGAGCGCCGCTCCATAATCTTGCAAGGCCTGCGCGACAATCTCGGCTGCTGAGGCCGATGCCTTTGATGTGAGGACAATCAGAGGACCGTCAAAATGGAGTGTCCCGTCGAGGTTGCGTAAATACTTGATCTCACCATCAGAGTATTTCGATATGACGACCACACCGCGGGTAATGAAAAGACCTGCTACTTTGACTGCCTGAGAGAGAAATCCCCCGGCATTCTCCCGCATATCGAGGATGACTCCTTTAAGGGGACCTGCTTTTTTGAGAGATTTGAGCGCCTCTCGCATATCCGCCTCAGCACTCGCAGCGCTTTCCCCCTCGTAAAAGGAGGAGAGAGTGAGCACTCCGATATGCCCATCGCCGTAAGGGTGGGAGGTGTACTGGAGTCTTTCTTCTAGTAGTTCGATTTTCTCCTGCTTGAGGAAGACCTCTTTCTGTTTTCCACTCTCTCTTGAGAGGAGTTTGAGGGTGAGTCCGCTCTTCCCATCTCCCTTTAGAGAGATAAGGATCTCCGAATAGCTCATCTCCTTCACGCTTTTCCCATTGATCTCGATGATCTGATCCCCTATCTCCACCTGTCCACTTTTTTCTGCAGGGCCACCGGGGATCAAATTGGAGATCATCACTCCATCAATCGTCTCTTTCAGAGCGATGCCCACTCCATAAAACTCTTTATTGAGGGAGATTCGCATCTCAAGAGCTTCTTCTGGGCTGAAGTAGGCGGTATGGGCATCTAGGCTCTTAGCTAAGGCCTTGAGTGTGTGATACGCTAACTGATGTTCTCCAATCTTGTTCGAAGAGAGATACCTCTCTTCGCTTCGGTTGAACCGAGACTCCCAAAATGAGAAAATCTTCTCTCTTTTCATCGGTGTCCACGCCTGCTGTGTAGATTCCTCTTTTTCCTTTGAGAGGATCCGGATGAGCTGCTTTCTGACTCGGTTTCGGAGCTGTTGCCGATTTTTTGCATAGGAAAGGTAGGTCTCTCCATGGACGGGCTGGAGCCCCTCTGTGGAGAGGATCAGCTCTTTTTGCATCTCTTCCCGCCAGCGCCTTGACCTCTCAACTGCCTTTTCTACAAGGACATTCAGGGCAATAAAGTCGGTCAGGTCGTTCTTCTTGTACCGCTCGATCCCTTTCTCAATTTTTTTCTCTGAGAGTGACTCAATCCCTTTTACTTCATCCTCAAGCAAATACATTTTTGATGAATCAAACTGCTCAAGATAAATCTTTTGTGCTCTTTGCATGAGCAGAGGGCTGAGCGATGCATGCTCGACGTGAAAATCGAGCATTTCATCAAAAGTGGTCCGAACATCATTTGTTTTCAGGGTCGGGTTTGACCAAATAACGCAGGGAACGAAGAGAAAAAAACAGAGACACGCTCTAGAAACGCATCGGCACCAATATAGAGACAAATTCCACCACCCTTTTTCCCTTGTTTACCTAACTAAAATTTAAATTTACACGAAGTTTTTTTAGAGCATTTCTCGAGCGAGGGATTGCCTTTGCAAATAAATCCCCTCTCAATATATAGTTTATCCTATTCCCACTCCATGTGGGTCTATTTGATTTTGTAACCGGAAGGAGAATGGCCTACGATGCCAACAATCAATCAACTGATCAAACAGGGACGAAGCCCTAAAAAAAGGCGAAAAAAATCCCCTGCTCTCGTTAAGTGCCCACAAAGGCGTGGAGTTTGCTTACAAGTAAAGACCAAAACACCGAAAAAGCCGAACTCTGCCCTTCGAAAAGTCGCATGGGTCCGCCTCTCTAACGGCCAAGAGATCATCGCCTATATTGGAGGAGAAGGTCACAATCTCCAAGAGCACAGCATTGTTCTCGTTCGCGGCGGTAGGGTCAAAGACCTTCCCGGTGTCCGTTATCACATCGTTCGCGGAGCTCTCGACTGCGCCGCTGTACAAGATCGCAAGCAGAGCCGCTCTAAATACGGCTCCAAAAAGCCTAAATAAGGAGTAAGTGGTTCCTCATGTCACGTAGAAGACGCGCAGAAAAACGGGAAATAGATCCCGATCCAAAATACAACAGCACTACCCTCTCAAAGTTCATCAACAAGGTGATGCTCGATGGGGGAAAATCACTTGCTCGCCGTATCGTTTACAATGCGATTGAGAAGTTTGCAAAAAAAGTAGCAGTTGAAAACCCTCTAGAAGCCTTCGATAGAGCCCTGGAAAATGCGAAACCCACCCTCGAGGTGAAGTCTCGCAGGATCGGTGGTGCGACCTACCAAGTCCCCATCGAAATCTCCCCAGAACGCCGCATCTCTATGGCTATGCGCTGGATTATCCGCTATTCCAGAGAAAAGGTAGGCCGCTCAATGGAAGATGGCCTCGCCACAGAGCTCTCTGACTGTTTCCAGAATCAAGGGTCAACGATCAAGAAAAAAGACGACACACACAGAATGGCCGAAGCCAACCGAGCTTTTGCTCACTACAAATGGTAATTTTAAAGGAACAGACCAAGAAGATGGCAACACAAAAGAGACCTGAATCCGATCAACTAAAAAATGTCCGCAATATTGGGATCATGGCCCATATCGATGCGGGAAAGACCACAACGACCGAACGGATCCTTTTTTACACAGGCCGTCTCCACCGCATTGGTGAGGTTCACGAAGGCGCTGCCACCATGGACTTCATGGAGCAAGAGAAAGAACGTGGCATCACGATCACTTCCGCTGCGACTACCGTCTATTGGGATGGCCACAAAATCAACATCATCGACACTCCCGGACACGTCGACTTCACTGTCGAGGTTGAGCGCTCCTTGCGCGTTCTCGACGGCTCTGTCGCTGTTTTTGATGCTGTAGCCGGTGTGCAACCCCAATCAGAAACGGTTTGGCGTCAAGCAACCCGTTATGATGTTCCCCGAATTGCCTTCATCAACAAGATGGACCGGGTCGGAGCCGACTTCTTCGCAGCTATCGAGTCAATGAAAGAGAAGCTCGGAGCTAACGCGATCCCCGTCCACTGCCCCATCGGTGCTGAAGCAGACTTCAAAGGCATGGTTGACCTCGTCTCGATGAAAGGCTACCTCTTCCTCGATGAAACATTAGGAGCGAAATACGACACCGTCGATGTCCCTGAAGACCTCTTAGAAAAATGTCAGGAACTCCGCCAAACTCTTCTCGAAGAGCTTGCTACTCTCGACGAATCGAACGAAGAGTTCATGATGAAGGTTTTGGAAGCACCCGATACTCTTACAGAAGACGAAATCCATGCCGCCATCCGCAAAGGGGTCGTCACAAATAAATTCAATCCTGTCCTCTGTGGTTCAGCCTTCAAAAACAAGGGAGTACAACCCCTTCTCGATGCGATTGTGCGCTGGATGCCTTCTCCCATCGATCGAGGGACCATCAAGGGGTTCAATGCTGATACCGACGAAGAGATGGAGCTAGAACCGACCGATGATAGTCCTCTCTCTGCTCTCGCATTCAAAGTGATGACAGATCCCTATGTAGGCCGACTCACCTTTGTCCGCGTCTACTCAGGTGTCCTTGAAAAAGGCTCAACCATTCTCAATACGACAAAAGGGAAAAAAGAGCGAGTTTCCCGCCTCATCGAGATGCATGCGAATCAAAGAAAAGACAAAGACCGGTTTTTCACTGGAGATATTGCCGCTTGTATCGGGTTAAAATACACTGGAACAGGTGATACCCTCTGTGCAATAGGAAACCCCCTACTTCTTGAAAAAATGGAGTTCCCCGAACCAGTCATTTCAATGGCGATTGAGCCAAAATCAAAAGCAGACCGTGAAAAACTCTCAGTTGCACTCTCTGCCCTTGCTGAGGAAGATCCCACTTTCCGCGTCTCTTCTGATGAAGAGACCGGACAAACGATCATCGCAGGCATGGGTGAGCTCCACCTCGATATTCTCCGAGATCGGATGATGCGAGAATTCAGCGTGGAAGCGAATGTCGGGAAGCCAGAGGTCTCCTACAAAGAGAGCATCACTAAACCCTGCAAACACGAGACAAAGTACGTCAAGCAGAGTGGTGGTCGTGGTCAATACGCTCACGTCGTTCTCGAAGTTGAGCCCAATGAAAAAGGGAAAGGAAATGAGGTTATCAGCAAGATCGTCGGTGGTGTGATCCCCAAAGAATACATCCCCGCCGTCATCAAAGGAGTCAATGACGGGCTCAATACAGGAGTTCTTGCCGGCTATAACTTGGTTGACGTCAAGGTTACCATCGTCTATGGATCTTACCACGAGGTCGATTCAAGCGAGATGGCCTTTAGAATCTGCGGATCGATGGCACTAAAAGAAGCCGCTCAGAAATGTAATCCCACTCTTCTCGAACCGATCATGAAAGTGGTCGTCACCTCTCCCGATCGGTTCATGGGAGACGTAATTGGCGATCTCAACCGAAGAAGGGGAAGAATTATGGCACAGACACCGCAAAAGGGAGGGGTCGTAGAGATCGATGCCGAGGTTCCTTTGAGCGAGATGTTTGGCTACTCCACACAACTCCGCTCTCTCTCATCTGGCCGAGCTACCTACGTAATGGAGCCGAGCCATTTCGAGAAAGTACCGAGCAAAATTCAAGAAGAAGTCGTTTCAGGGAAAAAACGCTAAGAAAAGAGGATTATGGCTAAGCAAAGTAAACAAAAAATTCGAATTCGCCTTAAGGGCTACGACCAACGTGTCCTCGACAGAGCTACGAAAGCTATCGTCGAAACCGCAAAGAGTACTGGAGCACGCGTTGCAGGCCCTATCCCTCTTCCGACAAAAAGGGAAATTTATACTGTCCTGCGCTCTCCCCACGTTCACAAGAAATCTCGTGAACAGTTTGAGATGCGCACACACATCCGCCTGCTCGACATCCTGAATCCAACTCCGGATACCATCGACAAGCTCAAGGTCCTTCCCATCGCCGCCGGTGTGGATATCAAGATCAAAGCTTAACAGTTGTCTTGGAGAGTGCGGATCGCATTGAGAGCCTTCTCTTTGTCTAGAGAAGCGCCTCTTGTCAGAAGCTCGCTAAAATGCGCCGTGATATGTTCAAAAAGATGGGTCTCTTCCTCTGAAAAGTCCCCAGACGCATGCATCTTGTTTTTCACCTCTTGCAAAATACTCGCTATAAGGTGTTGGTCCTCTCTAGTGAGCTTATCCATATCTGCAACAATTGGCTTCAGCTCAATTAGGAAAGTCTCAAGATCTTCTTTTGTCACCCCTTCTTTGGGAACATGCAATCCCTTCACAGAAGGAGCCTTAGGGGTACGGCTTGGCTCGAACAGCTCCCCTTCAAAAAAGGGCTCTACTGGCTCCTTCGGGGGAAAATCCCCTTTAGGCTCAGAACGCTCAAATTCTTCTTTCTGGTCCATACTTCAATAGATAGATGGAAAAGAATTTTTTTGCAAATCCCCGATCTCTTCTGAAAGTCTTAAGGGAAACTCGGGTAGTTGGGATCTGCCTGGTACATCCGATCATAGGGGGGTCTGTACTCATTGCAGGTTCGCTTATTCACAACCTGGCCATTGACCACGGTGAGGATGTAGTGGGTTTCGTAGAGGAGCTCGTTATTCATTGAGAATCGCTCAATGTACTGGTATTCCTGAACCCCATCTCCTAAGTCGTGAACGGCATAGGGCTCTCCCACTATTCTAGTCACTTCTGGAACTGTCATTCCCAGCATGACTTCCACGTAGTTTTGCTTTGTCATCATTGCAGGGAGAGTGGCTACCCAAAGAAGACAGACAAGAAAAATGAAAAAGCCCTTCTTCATGCTTCTTTTTCCCAAAGTCTACCTCGTATCACCGTACGGAACTGATCAGGTGTTGCATACTCAGCGCGCATAAGATAAGAGCCATCTTTTTGGAGCTCGTAGAATTCAAATCCTTCGAAGCCGAGTTCTGGCTGACGAAATTCCCACGCGATGAGGGTATCTTTGATCACCCCTTTTCCAGTGATTGTCCCAAGAGTGGCATTCTCCAGCTCGATACTAAACTGAGAGGGAGTCCTATCTGTGATACAAAACTGATTCTGCATACTATCGTTCATTCCCTGAATCTGTACCTCTTGAGTAGCGATGATCTTCCCATCGGGATCCGCCTCTTCTAAGTCCCAACTGGTATAGAAACTGAGCTCCTCTTCGACCATGGAGAGTTGTATTTTTCCATCCCCTAGCCAACATTTGGGAGTGAAAAGAAATGAATGCTTATTCAAAACATATACCTTCTACTATAGATACTCTGCAAAACTCCCAGAGCGCTCATCGTCGCAACCGTTGACGAGCCTCCATAGGAGATCAATACTAAGGGAACTCCTGTGATGGGCAGGTACCCGCACATCATCCCTAAATTCACTAGCATATGTATTCCCAAATAGATAGCAATCCCCGCGGACAAAAGCCTCCCAAAACGGTCCTTTGCAACCGCCGTTACCTGAAAGCTCACATAGATCAAGCTAAAAAACACCGCGAGAAGAAAGAGGACACCTAAAAGGCCAAACTCCTCTGCATAAGCGGCAAACACTGAATCGGTATGGGCTGCCGGTAGCCATTGCCGCTTGGTGTATTCACTCTGATGCCAGCCGCATCCTTTGAGCCCACCGAGGGCAATGGCCGTTTGAGCCGCCTTCTGATGATAGGTATTGGGATTAAGCCGCTCATATTGGTAGTCTTTGATCACCTGTGTCGCAATGGGACGAAAGCTCTCGTGATCAACCACCCCTAAAAAAAGAAGACTCACAAAGGTGACACAAACCAGAGCAACCCCTCCCAAAAAAACAATGACTCTTTTTTTTATTCCCCCAAAATAAAAGAGGATAAGGGCAATCGGGAAGAGAACAAGTGCTGTTCCCAGATCGGGCTGTTTCAAAATGAGTAGGAATGGAAGAAGAATGATGCCCAAAGCCTGAAGCATAACAGAGAGGGTGCGTGTTCTTCCCGCCTTGCGATCTAAAAATGCGCTGAGAGCAATCACAACAATCAGCTTCGCATACTCTGACGGCTGCAATGTCAGCCCCCCAATGCGGTACCACCGATGGACACTTTGTATCGAAGGGACGAAGAAAAGACCAATGAGCGCTATGACCATCCCTCCATAAAGGAGCCAGTTCCAATCACGGAGCTTGTTATAGTCCATTGCACTCAAAGAAAAAAAACAGATCCATCCTATGGCAAAAAATTGGAGCTGTTTTTTTACAAAAGGGGTGAATATCCCCTCCCATTCCAGATCAACACTGCTGGTTGTCGTGGAAGAGAGGACCATCAAGCTGATCACCATCAATACAAAGAGGAGGAAGATCAATCGGAAGTTAAGACGTCTAAGAGAAAGCTGCCACATTTTGCTTTTTTCTTTTTTTGCGGAGTATACTCTGCTACTTCTATGGAAGTCCAATGCATTCACTTTTCCTCTCTTGACTCAACACAACGTTGGACCAAAGAGAATGCCCATTCTCTTAGGTCTAACCACATGACCTGCATCTCAGCAGAGGTGCAGACAGGTGGACACGGGAGACAGGGAACCACATGGGTATCAAAAAAAGGGAACCTCCACATGTCCCTCTTTTTCACTCTTCCCGGTTACGCTCCATTCATCCAAAATGTAGCACAAATCCTCATCTATTCGTGCTGCAGGCTCTTAGAAGAAAAAAATATTCATCCCCAGATTAAATGGCCCAATGACCTCATGATTGGTGAGGCAAAGTTCTCTGGAGCTCTGGCCGAAACGATCCCCTTAGACAGTCAACTCGGTGTCATCATCGGCCTCGGCATGAATGTCCAATCCTCAGTAGAGATCGACCAGAAGACCACCTCTCTTGCCGAGATTGCTCCTGGGGAGTGGGATCTCAACCTTCTAAAAAAAGAGATCATCTCCCGCTTCACAGCCGATCTTTCCCTTCTCCAAAGGGAAGGCTTTGCTCCTTTTCGACAAGAGTTCGAAAAGCGTCTCCTCTATAAAGGGGAAAAGATCAGCTGCAAAGTGGGCGAAGAGACGATCACAGGCCTTTTTCTTGGACTCACAGACACAGGAGAGTTGCAAATTAAAAAAACCGATGGCACAATTCGCAAGCTTTATTCTGCTGAAATTTTTACGTTGAGGCCCCAATGAAGTGTCTACTCATTTGTCTATGTTTTATCGGTTTTTCTTTTCCTATCTACTGTCATGAAGTTGTGAGTTACGGCAATGCCATCGTCGATTACATCACTTTCGTTGATGAAAAGATCCTCTCTTCCATTGAAGGGGAAAAGGGGGGGATGAATCCGGTCGACCTAAAGACCTTCCAAACGCTGACAAAAGATGCCGAGATCATTCAAGCTGGCGGCAGCGCTCCCAATACCCTCAAAGGATTGGCTCTCTTAGGACATGATTGTGGAATTATAGGAAGGATCGGCGACTGTCCTCAGTCAGAGTTCTACATAAAAAATTTAAAGGAGTATGGAGTTTCTCCTCACTTCGCCGAGTTCACTGGACCTGTAGGAAGAGTCGTCTGCATGATCACCCCCGATGGAGAGCGCACGATGCGTACCCATCTTGGCGATCTCATCACCTTCCCTGATTTTACCTTTGAACCATCGATCTTTGATGACGCAAAAATTTTTCATGTCGAGGGGTACCAACTTCCCAGTCTCTCTTTCCTGCATAAAATCATCTCCATTGCAAAAGAAAAAGACACTGTGATCTCCATGGACCTCGGCTGCTTCGAGCTTGTGAGGGAATTTAAAGAGCCTCTCCTCTCCCTCCTCGAAGAGAAGATCGATATCCTCTTCTGTAATCGGGAAGAGAGCCTTGAACTCACCGGTCTTCCCCCTCAAGAAGCGGCAAAAAAACTCTCCGAAATTTGTCGGATCGTTGTCGTTACCGATGGGGCGCAAGGGGGGTATATCGCGACAAAAAAGAAAACACTGTCATTTCGAGCACAGCAAGCGCAACTTGTCGATGCCACAGGCGCTGGCGACCTCTTCATTGCCGGCTTTCTTCACGGACTGCTAGAAAAGCAGCCGCTCGAAGCTTGCGCAGAGAGCGGAGCAACTATCGCAGCAAAAATCGTCAGCATCATCGGCGCCGAGATCCCTCGCAATTGGTCGGGGAAGCAGAATCTAGTACTTAGTAAAAAAAGTGTTCACAAGGAAATGGCCCCAGATTCTTCTGCCAGGTGAAGGGCGTAAGATCGAATCATATTATTGCAAAAGGCTCATGTCCGGGATGACCATCAGGTCGGGAAAGATTTTGTTTCGCAAGATGCTACCGATGGCATCTAAAGTGGCTCCTGTCGCAGAAAAGCACGAAGTGCAGTTGCCGCTATAGGCAATGGTCACCCTGTTCTCTTCAATTTTGAGCACCTCAACTCCCCCAGCATCCAGCTCGACATACGGGCGCACTTCCTTATCCATCACCTCTATTATCACTCCCTTTTTCTGCTCATCAGAAAGAGTCTCCCAGTTCGGATAAACCTGCCGCTCCCCTTCCACCATCTCCGGTGGAGCGATATAGGTATCAGCAATTGGGATATCCATGCACTGATCGCTAATGAGATCGACCGCCTCTAAAACGAGGTTCAAATAGGGAGCAGCCTCCTCTGGAAAGGCGGCCTTCCCCTCTTTATCTTGGACTTGTTTATCGATCAGATCGGCGGAGATGCGAGCCGCTTGGAGGTAATTCTTCCGAAGCACAAGCTCTGCTAAGATATCGGCAGCCCCAACAAGAGCAGGGGGGCCAAAAACCTGGAACTTCGCATCGGCGACTTCCCCATCCTCTTCATCGATAAGAAAATAAAGGACAAGCCAGTTACCCTCCTCCTTCTTGCCCACTTCCCCCATACAAAGGCGGAAGTTTTTCATGGCCGCTTCCTCTTGAATGAATGAGCCATAACTTCTAGGCGAAGCAATGCGACTTTTAAGCTTTTGACTAAAGGACATGAGCTAGTTCCTCTTTGAGGACCTCTTCGATCACTGCGCAGGTCCGGAGCACTTCCTCTTCTGTCGTCTCATCCGAGAGGATGAAACTCACTGCCGCATGCGCAAGAGATCCTCTTACGCCGCAGGCTTTCATCACATGGGCGAGCGCCCCTTCCCCCGTCGTGGCAAACACCCCTTTCCGCTCTAAGTGAAAGAGGAGCTGCTCACTGTGAACTCCCTCAAATGCGATCACGGAACAGTTTGCTAAGCGATCCACCTCTTGAAAAAAAAGGGTTGCAGCAAGAGATGACATCTTCTCTTCAAAGATATCGCGCAGGCGGGCAACCTCCATCGCATAGTGATCGATCTGTTCCTGCGCAGCCTGAACGCCCAAAAGCAATCCGCTCACCTGTGCAAGAGACCCTTCTTTCAGGGTTTTTCTAAGAGTGGGAGTGAGCCCTCCCTCCTTTACAGTGATCCCTCCGATCCCCTCGGGAAGGTGGAGCAGCGCTCCATCAAAGGTGAAAAAATCAGCATCAAAAAGACAGGTCCAAAACGCAAATTTCCCAAGGGCTGAACCGATATCGAGGTGCACCCGAATCTCATGCTCTCTGCACACCTCAATCAGATCGGCAGCGGGCTGGATCACTCCTGTCAAGGGATGGGCTAAAGAAAAACTGAGCATACTACTACGGGGGCGCACCGCTTCCGTGAGTGCTTGCCTTGTCAGTTGCCCCTGAGCATTGACCGGCAGGGCTTTTCCCTTAACCTCAAATTTCTCAAGGGTCTTGATCGTTTTAGCAATCGGTGAACATTCAGTCTCTAATGTAAGGATGTGGGTCCTGCCGCTTTCCCGAATTGAATCGGCATAATGGGCAAACAAAACCTGAAAGCTACCCTCAGAGCTCCCCGAAGAGAGATAGAGAGAGTGATCTTGCGCCCCTATGGCTTCGCAAAGCTCCTGCTTAACAGCTCCCTTCTTCTCTCCTAGCTCCATCCAGTGCTGCAGCTGCAAGCGCCCCATCTCTTCGATGAGCTTCTTTGAAGGCCTCGTCCGAGCATAATGATCGAGAAAAATCCACTCAGCCATCGGACTCTTTTGTAAAAGCGCCGGTCTCATAGGAATAGAGAACGGGCTCTCCGGTCGCGAGTTCTAACTTGAGCACCTCTTCCTTAGAGAGATTATCGAGCTGCATGATGATCGATCGCAAAGAGTTGCCATGGGCTGATATGAATACATTTTGCCCACTGGCTAAATGAGGGACAATCATCTCCTGAAAATAGGGAATCGCACGGGCAGCTGTATCAGCTAGACACTCTCCATTTGGAGGAGGGGTGTCATAGCTCCTTCGCCAGATATGAACCTGTTCCTCTCCATACTTGTCCATCGTCTCCCGCTTGTTTAGCCCTTGGAGATCTCCATACATCCGCTCATTGAGCTCCCAAGCTTCGATCACAGGAATCGTCCTCTGGGCAGCTGTCGGATTGTGGATTTTCGCCCATTCATCGAGTTTCCCTTCACCCGTATGAAGAACAACAGGGACCCGCCCCCCTTTGTGAACACTCATCGCAATCATCGCTGTCATCTGTGCCCGAATCAGAGACGAGACAAAAATCACATCAATCGGGATGTCGGCGATTTTTTTCCCTGCATCCATCGCCTCTTGGATCCCCTCTTCAGAGAGAGGAATGTCGACCCATCCGGTGAAAAGATTTTCTTTATTCCACTGAGACTGCCCATGCCTGAGAAGGATCAACTGCGCGAGTTTCGTCATGGTTCTCCTTAGCTATTTACGCCCATTATATAGAGACGTTGAATAAAAAAAACTTTATACAAGTCCCCCTTGAATTTTACTTGGAAATGCACTATCCTGCTTCTATGGAAAAAAAGCGTTTAAGCAAAGTTTTAGCCAGTGCTGGGATTGCCTCTCGACGAGGCTGCGAAAGCCTCATTTTCGAGGGCAAGGTCACGGTCAATGGAAAGGTCATCCTCAAGCCCGAGACCCATGTCGATCTCATCTCGGATGATGTCCGCGTCGAGGATCGAAGAATTGCCTTTGAGGAAGCAAAAGTTTGCTATATCCTCAATAAACCAAGTGGCTACATCTGCAGCAACAAGCCAATGGAGAGAAAAAAGCTCGTCATCGATCTTTTCCCAAACGACAAGCGCCTATTCACAGTCGGACGCCTCGACCGGGATACCACTGGTCTTCTTCTCGTCACCAACGACGGCCACTTCTCTCAAAAGGTGATCCACCCAAGCTTCGACATCGAAAAGGAATATCTCGTCAAAACACAGCAAGAAATCACCCATGAGCACCTCGTTCGGATCTCTAAGGGTGGGATGGTAGAGGGGTTCTTTGTTCAGCCCATCAGCTGTAAAAAAGTACGTAGAGGAACCCTTAAAATTATCGTCAAAGAAGGAAAAAAACGAGAAGTACGGGTCCTCGTCCAAAAAGCCGGGCTAAAAATCCTTTCTCTTTCTCGCATCCGGATCGGCTCACTGCGTCTTGGCAACATCCCCGAGGGGAACTACCGAGAAATCACCGAAGAAGAAAAAACAGCCCTCTTGAAATCCTCGCGCTCCTCGACTTAATTGTCTATTGGTGTAAAAAAGGACGTTCACATAGACTATAAATTGTTATGCTAACGATCGCTAGACTCTTTGGAAAATCCCCCTTTGCTCCACTACAATCCCATATGAATAAGGTCGCGAGTTGTGTTGAAAAACTCACCAAGATTTTCGACACCCTTGCTGCTAGTGATTCAGAAAAAATTTCCCGCCTCTCTGATGACCTCTCTCAACTCGAGCATGAAGCTGATCTCACCAAAAACGACATCCGCAACCACCTTCCCAAAAGCATTTTCATGCCCATCGATCGCGGACATTTCTTAGAAATTCTCGCGATCCAAGATTCGATTGCCGATCTCACAGAAGATATCGGCATCACCCTAACGCTTCGCCCTCTCGAAGGAATCGATGCTTTCTACGAAGAGCTCACCTCCCTTTTTTCAAAAAGTGTAGAGGTCTTCTGGGACGCAAAAGGGATCATCGCAGAGATCGATGAGCTCCTTGAATCCTCTTTTGGTGGGATTGAAGCACAAAAAGTTAAAACGATGGTTGAAGAGACGGCCTTCAAAGAACACATCGCAAAGAAACAGAAAACCGCCCTCCTGAAAAAGCTCTTTACCGAGGGTGACACCTTATCTCCACCTGCATTTGCACATTGGCTCCAACTCGTTGAATCATTAGGCTCTATCGCCGACCTCTCCGAAAAACTTGCCAACCGAATTCGCATGGTGCTTGAACTAAAATAATGGACATCAATCTCCTCCTCCAAATTCTCGTCTTGCTCGTCGGGTTTTACATGGCCTGGAATATTGGAGCCAACGACGTCTCCAACGCCATGGGAACCTCGGTCGGCACCGGAGCCCTAACGCTGCGCAAAGCAGTTCTTATCGCAGCGGTTTTGGAGTTCTCCGGTGCGTTTTTCATCGGGGGTAACGTTTCTGAGACGATGCAGCGAGACCTGATCGATATCACCCAATTCGCAGGCGATCCCCAAACACTCATCTTCGGAATGTGCGGCGCCCTTCTGGGAACGGGTATCTGGCTTCAACTCGCCTCGTATTTTGGACTACCTGTCTCAACAACACATGCGATTGTCGGCGCCATCCTAGGATTTGGCGCTCTCTCTCTCGGATTTGGGGGAATCGAATGGGGAATGATCGGCTCAATTGCTCTCAGCTGGGTCCTCTCCCCTCTTATCAGCGGCCTGATCGCCTTCTTCATTTTTAGCCTCCTCCAACGTCGAGTGCTCTTTGCCCTAAATCCTATCATCGCGACCAAACGTTTTCTCCCGGTCCTCCTCTTTCTCGTCTTTCTCACTTTTTCCTTAAGTCTCATTTTCAATGGACTCGGCCGGATCAATCTCACCCTCTCCTTCGGGACAGCGATGGCCTGCAGCATTGCGATCGGTGGCATTGCCTCTGGGATCGGTTTCCTAGTCGTACGCCGCATCCCTACCCCGACAACAGCGCTCCAACCCGCTTCAGTCACCCTTCCCCAAACACTCATCAGCCTGGAAAAGGCGATCAAGCACCTCCGCCGCGTTCGCACAGGACCGATCGACGAGACCAACAAAAAAATCACCCAAATCCTCGAAGAGATGCATGAGATCAAACATGCCATGCGAGAAAAAACGCACTTTCCCGAACGCACTTCCGAGTACAATTTAGTCGAAAAGGCCTTTGCCCCTATGCAGATCATCAGCGCCTGCTTCATCGCCTTCGCCCATGGCGCCAATGATGTTGCGAATGCAATTGCCCCTATTGCCTCGGTCCTCAGCACCATCAAGCATGGGATCCTCACAAATGCAGCTCCCATCCCCTCCTGGCTCCTCGCCTTCGGTGGTCTTGGGATCGTGATCGGTCTTGCAACATGGGGATGGCGGGTGATCGAAACCATCGGAAAAAAAATCACCAAGCTCACTCCAACCCGAGGCTTTTCTGCCGAATTTGGTGCGGCAATCACCATCTTGCTCGCCTCCAAATTGGGGTTTCCCATTTCGACAACCCACTGCCTCGTCGGAGCCGTTCTCGGCGTCGGCCTCGCCCGGGGTATTCAAGCTATCAACTTGCGCATTGTCAAAGACATCGCCATCACCTGGGTGATCACCATCCCCGCCAGTGCCCTCATAAGCATCGTTTGCTTCCTCCTCCTCCGCACGATCTTAGGCTAACTCCCATCTCGAAAAACTCTCCAGAGATCGTTGATTCAGAACCCAGAGGTCTTTCTATATGTGGTCAGTTCTAGTTGACACCCACAGGGTTTTTGACAACTAATAAAACATACTATACAATAAGTTAAAAAATATAGGTTTTGAATTGTCTACACAATCAACGAGTTCATTCACAATAAGCAATTCGATTTCCTACCACGATCTGGCCAAAACTGAAGGAATTCGCTGCTTGCCCGACGAACTTCTTCTCAAAATCTTCCATCTCCTAACACCTGAAGAAAAAGTCCCTGTTTCTTTAGTCTGTAGAGATTGGCAGAGGATCTGTAATGACTCTAGCTTTTGGAAAGCCTTTGCCTGGCGCATTGGAATTTACATTCGTACTTCCACTTTTGCATGGGTTCCTCGATCTAGTAAACCACCACCCATTGAGGAACAAGTCCGATCACAAATTGCTCGCCTAATTGAGTACACGGAAATTCTTCCTGATAAAGCCAAAATTTCAGGAAAAATAAAAAACACAAAGCAGATATATGAATTGGAAAAAATAGTCGAACATAGGGATGCATACGTTGTCTGCTCGGAATTAGCTAAGGCAGTTAGATCAGAGATTAAGGGAGATGATGGGAAGAGTTTAGAAGGGCTAGAAAATCTGTTTCAAAGGAGTAAAACATGGCTGCAAGAAAAAATCAGCTTGCTCCAGCTGTTCAGCAATAACCTCAGCCAAATTCCTTCCTTCATCGGCGAGTTAACCGGTCTAGACCATTTCGATCTCAGAAACAATAACATCAGGGAATTTCCTACCTGCATCAGCCAATTAATCTCTCTTACTTGGCTTTTTCTCGACAACAACAAACTCGAGAAAATTCCAGACTCGATCAGCAGCTTAATCTCTTTGACAAGACTCGAACTCAATAACAATCATCTCAAGGAAATTTCAGACTCGATCGGCAACTTAACCTCTCTGACTGAACTCAAACTCAATAACAACCGTCTCAAGGAAATTCCAGGCTCGATCGGGAAGTTAGTCTCTCTACGAAAATTAAATCTCAGTGATAATGCTCTCGAGGAAGTTCCAAATACCATCGGCCACTTAACCTCTTTAGAGATCTTAAATCTCAGTCATAACAATTTCAAAGTAATTCAAACTTCCATTGGTCTCTTAACCTCTTTGAAAGAATTACATCTCGATTATAACCCCCTATCAAAACTTCCAAGTTCCATCAGCCTCCTAACTTCTCTAGAAATCCTCGATCTTAGTTACAGCAACGTGTTCATGAATTCTCCACCCCCTATTGAGCATTTTGCTTCTATTGGGCATTTAACTTCCCTAAAAGAGCTTTATCTCGATGATCGCGACGTCAAACACCTGCCTGAAGCGCTTAAAAATAACCGAAATCTGAAAATTCTTAAGTTTTGATGCCTACTCAGGCACATGGCAAAATACTCCTCCTTCTGAAAATTCCGGCAGAGATATTAAGTCAGAGCCAATATGATTCTTGAGCCATGTTCTCAATTTTTGTCTTGCTTAAAACCATTTCCTAGCTTTACCCTTCCACCAGAATTTGAGAAAAAAAGGAGAAAATGATGAGTATAACATCCACACAACCAGCCCCAGAAACCAAAACTCTTGATCCTGCTACTGTTGAGAAAGCCCCTAAAGCAAATCCAAAAGGAGCTCCCCAGCAGCAAAGCACTCTTCAGCAGCATGAGGACGCTCCTAAATCGAGCATTTTTTCGAAAGTTGTCTACCCATTCAAATGGGTCTTCCAAACTGTATGGAGCCTCGTTACTTGGCCCTTTAGAATAATCTACTTCTTTTTCTGCGGCAGCTCAAAGCAAAGTCAAAGTGCAGCTCCAAATACTCAGCCCCCCACTCTTCAAGCCCTATTAAAAAACCCAGAAGAAAAGGCAACAGAATTCATCAATAAATATGTTGCTAAGACAAGTACGCTCATTGATGAATTTCTCGCAAACCCAGCTGGATTTTTAGAACTCCTCTCTGAGAACCCGAAAGAATTCAACAGATTTTCTGCAGCAATCGCTAAGAATGAAGACGTTCGCAAATTTCTTGCTGGTGAAGGAACTATCCTCGATGGGATCAGCCGATTCATCGACATCCTCGGTTTAGTCGGAAGAAAAGAAAGCACAGATGATCCTGTCCTCACCGAAGGAGGTGGAATTGAAAAAGCAATCAAAGAGGCTCTTGTCGCTTGTCTAGGAGATGCTCTGACAACATTTGCAACAACTGCTAAGGAACACCTTAAGTTAATCGGAGCTGGAAAGGACATTAATCACGAAGGGATCAATTCAGCTCATCAAGACTTACTCTTAGTTCTTGATACACTCATTCCCGAACTTGCTGACAATTTGAAAAAGGAACCTACAAAGTTTGCGAACCTCTTCACTCGCGTTCAAAAAGCGATTGAAAGAGGTAGCTTTAGTACCGAAGAAGAATTCAAAGCTCTCCTGGTTAATAACCCCGATGAACTCCCCGAGGCGCTTAAGAACCATGAGCTCTATAGCAAACTCATCGATAATAGTACGGGCGAGGATAAGGGCTGGGTACCCTTTACTTTGATTTCCCTCTTTACTTCAGCAAATCAGGATAATTATGGGTTAGAAGGAGTCGATCTCTCTATCGCCTTCAGAGCAGGCGCTCAGAAGTTCATGGAGACTGGAGCAAAAGACTTCATCAAACAAGTGCGAAAAGAAATCATCAAAAATGATTACCGCTTGGCAAAAATCTTTTGTGAAAAGCTGGAAACGCTTCTTGCAGACCCAGCATACGGCAAGGCGCTCGTCGCAAACTTCGCTGCAACCCGAGAGCAGTTTGCTAAGGCGAAGACCGCAATCAACGAAGCAGCCCCAGTTTAAAAAAAGTCTTGTCATAAGTCGGGGTAATTTCTAGTATGCAGCTATATGGCTTGCAAGTGGAAATTACCTTTTATACTCCTCTCCTCTCTTCTCTTAGTAAGTTCATGCCAAAAATCTTCATCTACCTATGAGATCGGGATCGACCCTTCCTGGTATCCCATGCAGCTCGATGGCCAAGAGAGAAATGTTCTCGCCTTCTCAATCGAGCTCCTTTCCACTATTGGAAAACAAGAAAAGCTCCCACTCGCTATTGCCACGGTCTCTTGGGACAACCTCATCTGGGGTCTTCGCGGAAAAAAAACAGCTGCCATCCTCTCTTCCATGCGCCCCTACAACTTCCACCTCAAGGAATTCTCATTCTCCCCCCGTTACCTCAAGTCGGGCCCCGTCATCGTCGCACCCTTCAAATCGAAAATCTTCGGACTCAGAAAGCTCGCCAATAAAGAGATCGGAATCGTCACCGGCTCCAATGCCCAGCTCCTTCTTCAACCTGTGCCTGGCCTGATCATCCACAACTTCCCCTCCATCCCCATCGCCTTAAAAAAACTCTATCTTGGGGAAGTCGAAGCTGCTGTTGTCGGCATCCTCATTGCTCAAAAATACATACGAAACCTTTATAGAAAAGAGCTCAAGATCGCCTCACTTCCTCTCGATGATGAGGGCCTTCGCCTCATCACGTTAAAAGACGCCCACCCAGCGCTGATGAAGAAATTCAAGAGAGGTCTGACGAAGTTAAAGAAGAAAGGCGTTTACGAAAAGCTCCTCATCAAGTGGGGACTCTCTCCAGATGGGGATCCCCCTCCAGACCTCGAAGAAAAGATCGAACAGCTCCTTCAAACTGTCCTCTAGAAGATACGACACTTGTCGTGTTGCGCATACTGCTGGCGGACCTTCTCTAGCTCCTTCGGATCTACTGGGCAGGGAAGAAGGCCCCAGACGAGGTTTGCATAGTTGTGGATCGATTCATCGGTAGAGAAGCGATTCATATGCGCGATGTTTTGGATCGCACACTCTGCCCATGCATTTGGCTGCTGATAGAGCTCCTCTACTTTTTTTTGCGTCTCGTAATAAGTGGGCAAATCATTCAACACAAAATACCGGTCTGCCATCTCCTCCCCTCGTGGATCTAACAAAGAGTGGTAAAGGGAGAGGAATGCTTCATGCTCCTCTTCTGT
The DNA here is from genome assembly GCA_011064965.1 of Chlamydiota bacterium. Taxonomy (GTDB): domain Bacteria; phylum Chlamydiota; class Chlamydiia; order Chlamydiales; family Rhabdochlamydiaceae; genus Sacchariniichlamydia. The sequence continues at coordinate 26,852 of JAAKFS010000008.1, read as the reverse complement.
CTCTGCTATGCTCCGATCTTGCAAGGCATCGACCGCCCGGCGGATCTTTTCATTGCTTTCATATATCTTTTTCGGATCGTAGCTCTTCTCAAGATGCATCTTCCGGTTCTCTTCTGCTGATCGACCAAACCCAAATGGCCACCACTGATCGGTGATCTCATGATGCATCTCAATACTCGCCCCATCCTCGGTTCCAATTGTCAGCGCTCCGTTCATCGCCATCTTCATATTCCCAGTCCCTGAAGCCTCCATCCCGGCGCAAGAGATCTGCTCAGAGAGATCGACAGCGGGTATGATCTTCTCCGCTCTAGTGGCATTGTAGTTCTCATAGTAGACCACCCGGAGTTTCTCACTGGCATTTGGATCGGCAGCGACCTTTTTCCCCAGACAAAAGATGAGCCGGATGATGTTCTTAGCAAGGATATAACCCGGAGCTGCCTTCCCCCCAATCACAACCATTCGCTTAACAGACCGGGACTCGGGGTTTTCACTAAGCTCGTGATAGAGCATGATTGCGTGAAGGACATTCATGAGCTGTCGTTTATACTCATGAATCCTCTTGATCTGCACATCAAAGAGGGCCTCTGGGCCAAAAACCCCGCACGAGCATACCACCTGCCCATGTGCATCCCGCAGAGGATTTTCCACCTCGAGAAATTCACTAAAGGCCTGTTTATTTGCTCTTTTCACCTCGAGGAACTCCTCTTGGCAGTCCCGATCAGAGGCAAACTTCGAGAGCTCTTCGATCTGCTTGAGATCGGTGATCCACCCCTTCCCTATTCTCTTCGATATGAAGTGAGACAATAGGGGGTTGCAGTGATTGATCCACCGCCTTTGCGTCACTCCATTTGTCACACTCACAAATCGATCGGGGTACATCTCATAAAAATCGCGGAAGATATCCTGTTTGAGGATCTCCGAATGCAAAGCAGCTACCCCATTGATCCGATGAGTGCCGTAGATCGCGAGATGAGCCATCTTGATCTGCCCCCCCTCGATGATTGACATTCTACGGAGTCTCTCTTCATCACCCGGATACTGCTCTCTCACCTTCTGACAAAACTCGTAGTTGAGCCTCTGAATGATCTGATATTGCCTGGGGAGGAGCTGCGCCACCCTAGTCTCGTTCCACTCTTCTAGTGCCTCGCGAAGGACGGTGTGGTTCGTGTAGTTACAACAAGTCTTCACCACCTCAAACGCCTCTCCCCATCCAAAGTGATGTTCCTTCAGAAGAATATGCATCAGCTCAGCGATCGCCAAAGCGGGGTGGGTGTCGTTGATATGGATGCGCACCTTATCGGCAAAAAGACTCATATCCCCGACATTCTTCATGAACGTCGCAACGATATCCCCCACCGATGCCGCTGCAAGCAGGTACTCCTGCTTCAGCCGGACCCTTTTCCCCATCTCATTGTTATCATTGGGATAGAGGACATCGGTCAAAGTGGTGTTCTCTGCGGCCTGATCGAGAAAACCTGCATTGTACCTCTGCAGCTGAAAATTACGAGGAGACTCCTTCGTCGTCCAAAGGCGCAAGGACAACACAGAAAAATCGGGTGTCTCTCGATACCCAATGATCGGAATGTCATAAGATAGAGCTCGCACAACCTCATGGTCGGCCAGATCGTATACCTCTACTCCCTTTTCATTTTCCATGGAGATGGCTCGCCCTGAGTAGAGGACATTCACCGAGTGGATGTCTCTACGGAACTCCCAAGGGTTGATGCTCCGCAGCCAGTTTTCTGGCCGCTCCACCTGCACCCCGTCCCAAACCTCCTGCTCAAAAATCCCATAGTGGTACCGAAGTCCATACCCCATCGCTGGATATTGCTGCGTTGCCAGAGAATCGAGCAAACAGGAAGCCAGACGCCCTAGCCCTCCATTCCCCAAAGCAGGGTCGTGCTCAATCCTCTGCAGCTTTCCATAGTCCCGATCCAGCTTTTGCATCACAGCGTGAACTATGTCCTCTGCATGAATATTCGAGACATTATTCCCAAGAAGGCGCCCGGGCAGATACTCCATACATAAATAGTACAGCGTTCTCGGGTGCTGACTATTCATCGTATGGATCGTCGCCGTCCAGTTGATCATCACCTCTTCACGCAGCGTCAGAGAAAAAGCCTGGAAGACCTCCGCATCACTGGCTTCCTCTAGCGTAACCCCCATCGTCGTGATCAGATAGTGCTTCACCTTGTGGACAAGAGAGTCTACCTGAAATTGGCCGTTTGCATTCTTGCTCATTTTTTCCTTTCCCAAAGTTCTATTTTCTTTTAGCATGCGAAATAGATTAATATGAAGAATTACGACCTCATTGTCATAGGAACTGGGCCCGGCGGAGAAAAAGCAGCTGTTAAAGCTGCCTACTTTGGCCATCGCGTCGCCATCGTCGAAAAAGAAGAAAAATTCGGCGGAGCAGAAGTGGTGACCGGGACCATCCCCTCTAAAACCCTCAAAGAAACCGCCCTCTATTTCTCGGGCAAATACGAGAAGGGACTCTACGGCATCGACCGGGACCTGCGCCATGAGGCTTCCGTCGAAGACTTCATGTTCAGAAAAAACCGCGTCAGCCAAGAAGAAGGAGACGCAGTCGAAGAGAACCTCAAGCTCCATAAAGTCGACATCTACCATGGGGTCGGCTCTTTCGAAGATGCCCACACCATCAAAATCACCAGCGAGACTAAAGAAGAAAAAATCAGAGGAGAGGCGATCATCCTCGCCCCTGGCTCCTACCCCTATCACCCTCCCGACATCCCCTTCGACGGCAAAAGGATCCACGACTCCGACACCATCCTAGAGATCACGAGATTTCCCAAGTCCCTCTGCGTTGTCGGCGCCGGAGTGATCGGCTGTGAGTACACAACGATCTTCTCGACAATGGGAACAAAGGTCCACCTCGTCAACAACAGAGACAAGATCCTCCCCTTTCTCGATACTGAAGTATCCGATGCCCTCGTCAAACAGATGGATGAAAGTGGTGTGAGCATCCTCTTCAATACAAGCATCAAAGAGATCACCGTCCCCAAAACCGATGAAGAGATGATTCAAATCTCCCTCGAAAGCGGAGAAAAGATTGAGGTTGATATGTTCCTCTTTGCCGCAGGGCGCAGCGGCAACACCGCTGCCCTTCACTGCGAAAATGCCGGCGTAGAAATGGGCAAAAGAGAGACCATCCTCGTCGATAAAACCTATCAAACCAACGTCCCACACATCTACGCCGTCGGCGATGCCATCGGCTTCCCCGCCCTCGCTAGCACCAGCATGGATCAAGGACGGGTAGCCGTTGCCCACATCTTCCAAACCAAAGACCTCGACCACCTCCCCTCCTTCTTCCCTTACGGGATCTACACCGTCCCTGAAGTCTCCATGGTCGGCGTCACCGAAGACGAAGCCAAAGAGCAAAAACTCGACTACCTCACCGGCAAAGCCCGCTACTCCGATATGGTTCGCGGGAAAATCATGGGAGCCAAAGGAGGATTTTTAAAGCTCATCTTTGAAAAAGAGCATCAAACAATTTTAGGGGTTCACGTGATCGGCAACATCGCCACCGAGATCATCCACTTTGGTCTCGCCCTCGTCGAAGAGAAAAAATCCCTCTTCGATCTCATTGGTACCGTGATCAACTTCCCCTCCCTCCACGAGCTCTACAAGTACGCCGCCTACGACGGACTGAGCAACCTCACCGGCCATAAAGTTAAAAGGTGAAGGCTTGCATTTTCTCTCTTCTTCTTTATAATGCCCTATAGATGAACTGGAAAAATGCGACTATCCGAGCTCTCCTCTGGGCCCTAAACCCTGCGCCGACAGGACCCACTCACATCGGCCCCTTAAGCCGCTTCCTCATCGTATCGACAACAGGTCTCGGCGATACCCTCTGGGGAACCCCCGCGATCCGCGCTCTTCGCCAGTCTTTCCCCGAAAGCTACATCGCCGTCTTAACCTCAGACATCGGATTCCAAGTCCTTCAGCACAACAAACATATCGATGAGATCTTCACCCTTGGACCCAAAGACCTCCCCTCTTTGCTTATGCACCTCCCCGCTCTTCGAAAAAAGAACTTCGACGCCGTTCTCCTCTTCCACACCTCCCAACGGGCCGTTCTCCCCATCTGCGCCTCTCTCAAAGCTCCTCACTTGATCGGCTCCGAAGGGATCAATAAAGGGCTCGATTCTCTCCTCACAACCCCCATAAAAAAACGCTACGAACACGAGATTGCTAGGCGTCTACGCATCGTCCAAGAAATAGGGGCGCACATCAGCGACTACTCTCTTGAGATGTTCCTTAGAAAAGAAGAACACGATAAAGCTCGCCATTTCCTAAACAACCATGGCATCCCCGAACACATCCCCCTCATCGGCCTTCACCCCGGCGCCAAAGACCACTTCAAACAGTGGCCCCCCAAATGCTTCATCGAAGTGGGCAAGAGACTCGTCCAACACATGGGCTGTCAAATCATCGTCAGCGGCAACCAATCAGAAGCCCTCTCGGTCATTGACATCGCCTCCCAGATACCCAGTGCGATTCCCCTTGCCGGTGAGCTCGATCTTCCCTCCTTCTCCGCCCTGATCAAAAAAATGGCCGTCTTCATCACCAACGACACGGGACCCATGCATCTCTCCTTTGCAGTGAAAACTCCCACTGTTGCCCTCTTCGGCCCAACAGACCCCAGCCTCTGCGGTCCCTTCCACGCGCAAAACGTTAAGGTTCTTGCTGCAACAAAAAGTTGCGCCCACTGCCTAAAAAAATCCTGCCTCGATCCCTTCTGCCTTCTCCAGATAGGTCCCGAAGCTGTCTACGACGCCGCCATCCAGCTCGCCTACCAGCAAAGCCTCATCGATATCCGTTAGATAAAATAGTCTAGAAAAAATTCCTTAAAAAAAGTATTCTTACTGCCATGAGTACAGCGCCTTTAACTTTTGTGCGAAGTAGTATTGCAGGGACTTCTGGAGGAGGGACTAGGTTTCGTGAAGATAGTCCTCTTCATCAAAATACTGTGACTCTCCATCACCCCTTTCGGTGGCATTCAGTAGGAGGCACCGTTGCTAATGGGGCCTTTTGCATCACAGCCCTTGCTCTGTGCGCCTTATCATACTCAGGGCATTCCTTCTCTGCTGGAATCACCTTGCTTCCAATCATGATCAGCGGGGCAAACGTCTGCCTTTATCTCTATGGGGTTACGAAAACAGCCTCTCAAGAAATTCCCCGGCCAGCGAATAGAGTCCAAAAGAACATTTCTCTCGAAACAGTGATTCGGCAAAATACCACCATGCAAAGGCTCTCCCGTTCGCGACTAGATCTAAGGGCGTTTTCTACGAACCTAAAAAGACACCATCCCCTCTCAGTCAAGAACTTGCAACTCCATGACGAAAAAACAAAATCAGATTTGGCGGAACTCGAGGGCATCTTCAAGGAGAAGTACGAGGAGATAGACGCTGCCCATAAAAAAAGAATAGAAGATCGATCAACCAAAGCGACTAGACTGTTATTTGCTCTACAAAAAGCACTAATAAATGCTGAAGAAGTGCACTTCAAGAGAGATGATCTTTCAAGAGATAAAGAGCTCTGGGCCTCTTGTGGAAACATTGCAGAAAAAATAAAAGGGTTACTTCCTTTCTTTCTTAAGTATCAAGAGCTTGTCAATTGGGAAGAACTGAAGAGAAGCGGAAATCCTGGACGAGGACGCCGAGTGCGTACTTTCTATGCAGTCGATGCACCCACAGCATCGACTGCATCGACTGCATCTTTTGCTCCCCGTGGTTCCGCTCGTCGATCAAGAGGGCGAAAAGGAAAAAGGAGTGGATCAAAAGAATCTCCAGCAAAGAACCCCAAAGAGTCCCCTTCACCTTCTCCATCTGTTTCCATTGACTCTTCAGTTGCAACGCAACCTCAAAGTACGATAAAACCCAACTGGGCGACAATCCATCTCCCATTTTTTTGGGAATCGGTTGGAGGCATGATTGTTAACACAGCCTTCGTCGCCACCAATGTCGCATTATCGACTATTAGCCTCGAAAAAGTCGCCTCTTTCTCTATTCCTTCTCTGTTACTGACAACCACTTTGATCATGGCTGCCAATGGTGCCGCTTTTGCTTGGGGGATAAAAAAAACAAAGCCCCTACAAGTTGAAGTCGATTATCCTTACACTGAACGTTCATTCACCTATTCTGCATTCCATAAGTACCTGATAAATACCTGGGAAATTCTCCGTGCGCAAAAGGAAGCACTGCGTATCATTAAGTCCAATATAAAGAACGAAACATTTAACCCTATATCGGACAAAAGAATCCCTAATCCAGAAATTCTTCAGTATCTGCATGACATCCAATATTCCTTGGAAAAAAAATTAGAGAATCAAACGAGGGATTACGAAAACCAACACTACCAATTAAAAGGGAAAATACAAGGTATCTTCAAAGGGATTCTCGGAGTACTGGAAGTTCTTGGAATCCCTGATAAGGAACGCGAATTAAAATACACCAGAGAACAATTAGCGGACTTCAGTAAAAACCTTATGAATTCCTGTAAAGGTGTCAAGCATCAGGTCAACGTCTGGATGACAAACTTACGTATTCTTAGAGAACATGAAGAAAGTCACCCCAGAAACAGTCCCCATTCACCCCTCATCGCCTCAGTTTCTCATGCACACCTTGGCGCAACCCCTGGCTCCTCAGGAGGTTCCCGGGTAGACGCTAGGGATAGGAGGATGGCCTCAGAAGCAGACCGTTCAAGTGCAGATGGACCCCGGACTCCACCCGCTCATGGTGATGCTCGACGCTCATCCTCAAGCCAACATCATCACAGAGTGCGTTCTACTCGCTCATCCACAGGAAGTCGCCAAAGTAGCAAACATAGATCATCTAGAAGAGAAAAAGCATCTGAAAGAGCACCTCTCAGAAGATCCTTAGTTGTCTCCTATTCTCCAAATGGTGCAACTGGAAGCGGCTTTGCAGACGGTGCTACCTTTACACTTCCTGTAGAGGAGGGTTTTTCTTCTGCTGGTGGTGGGGAGCCCTTTGCTCCAGGTCACACTGACGCCCAGCTTCTGGCAGCCGGACCGCCTCCAGCCTCTCTAGACTGGGCCAAAATGAGCAGTCATTCCCCTTCTGGAGTTGCTGGTCTAGAGAAAGCCGGCAAGGTAACATATCGAGACTTCGATGCCGAGAGGGCTGCTTTTGAGGCGCAGGAAGCGGAGAGGATGGAGAGAGAAAGGGCAGCCAGAGAGCTTGCGAGGCAAAAGAAAGCCGAAGCGTAAGTCAAAGTTTATAAATAGATCTATCCTTCGATTCCATCTTGAAACCCTTCATCATGTAGAAAAGCAAATCCAGACAAGGTACTTTTTTCTCTCTGGTTCTACAGTTTTTCTCATTCTTTCTACAGATCCGTTTTCTCCCCTTCCCACTGAGGCCTTAGATAACCAGAGAATAGAGTATTTAAAATCACAGCTCAATAATGATCGACCCTTCTGGAAGGATCGATACTGACCCCCCAGCTGTCGATCGGCTACTCCACGGTCCGCTTTCTATTATTGTTTGAGCACTACCTCCGTCACTTATCTGGGAATGAACCGAAGCGAGTTCGGTGCGCAAAGACTCTAGTTCCCCCACACTTTCCGCTAAATTTGCCCCTTCGACAGTCAACTCTTGCTTAAGACTTGCATTCTCACTTCGAAGCCGGTTGATTTCCACCTGTCGCTCCATTTCTCGTGCCACTCGCTCTGCTTCGCTTGATCGCAATTGCTGCAATTGCTGTGTCAGCTCGCTGTTCTCTCTTTCTATCGCTTCCAATACACTCGAAAAATCTTCATTTGTATCCTTTATCTCTCTTAATTTCTTTCTCCAGTCCTCTCGTACAGGCCTTTCAATACCCGAGTTCTGGTTAGATGCCACACGCGCTCTTTGAACAAGGCCATTTAGAGCAGTATAAGCCAGACCATAGATACCCATTCCTATGGCAAGAGCTGGATAGTTCATGAAGTAGAGAATGGCTATACCCGACAGAATCAGCGCTATATTGGAAAATACCAAAACCTTCTCCCAGTCGCGAGTCACCCGTCCCCACAATGTTGAAATTCCCGCAATGTTTTCCCCTCTCTCAAAATGAGAAGACTGAGAAGCTGTGACTGCTTGTATCATCGTTTTCTCTCCGTATGCACTAAAAAAGTACACCTAGAATAACAGAAATTCCACTCAAAAATAAATAGACAATTGAGAAATGATTTCGAATTTCACAGGTCTCCAAGAAGAGGAGGGAAATAAGCAATCGCTTTTTATCCCTTATAAGGGGAAATCGCTAAGTTAGAGCCCCCTTTCATCAACGATGAAAGGGACCCTCTTAAGAAAACAAGCCTTAAGCCCCGTATCTGTTTTGAGCGCGTGCTAGTGCCGCTCTCTGATTGCTTCGTTTTTTGCTCGCTTCCGCTCTACTTAATTTCTTAGATAATGACGCGCTTTTTTTCTGGGCTTCGGTTAATTTTGCCGCGAGCTTGCTATTTTCTGATTTCTTCGCAGCAAGATCTTTTTGCGCATCATTGACTTTTTTTTGCTCGTGCTTTAGCTTCGCCTCCGCAAGTTTTAATTCTTTTCGAAGATGCGAACTGTCAGAAGACACGCGCGCTCTGAGAGCAAGACCATATAGGGCGGTAGAACCCAACCCATAGAGTCCTACTCCAATTGCGAGGAAGGCAAATTTCATAAAATAAAGAAATGCCATGCCCGCAAGGATCAGAGCCGTATTAGAAAATAAAAGGACTTTGTCCCAATTGAGATTAACCCGTCCCCACAATGGAGACTTTTGCGAGGGCATTACCTCTGGTTGCACAGCGCTTAGCTGAGAAGTTGTTACTGCGTGAATCATCTTTGTCACTCCTTTGGTTACAAAAAAACGGGCGGAGCATAACGAAAATTCTACTTAAAAATAAATAGGAGATTGAAAAAATGTCGATAAAACCAGTAGCGGGCCCTAGCCAGTATCATCAACAACCTATCGTTCAACCACCCGGCAGTAGTGTCTGGCTTTTTAAAATGCTCATAGATCTCACATCAATTGCAGGTGCCGGATGGTATTTATGGGATACAACGGACGGAAGAATGCCAGCCACTGTTTCTGGAAAACAAGGCTGCGCTATTGGGCTCGGTCTTAAGGGTGTTGTCAGTTTCCCAGTCAATCTTGTCGGGCTCTGGAACAGTAAGCGCACGGCTGCTCAGATAGAAACCCTCCAAGCTTATGCAAAAGGGACAATAAAGGCTTTAGAAGCAGAAAATAAAGACCTGACTAAGATTCATGATGCATTCCGAGCAGCACTCTCCAAACAAGCTGACCTATTAGCACTCAAGCTCTCAAGTAAAGTACTCCAAACGCAATTTGACAGCATGCGACTCCAATTCAACATGCTGCATGCAGCAGCTCAAGATGCGAAATTAGCACGTGAAGGTACTGGTTTAGCTTCGGTAGTACACTCTGCACGTGTTTCATCTGCCGGTCACTTAGTCCCAACCAAAGATGACGATTCAGTTCTAAAAAGCTTAGGTGAGCTCGCCTCATCCATCTCTACATTTACAAAGATACTTGAAGAGAAATACAGCATCGTCCTATCAGAAAACCCTCCAAGCGTAGTAACAATTTCCGAGGAAAATCCTCCTGCAGATCTTGCCTCTCTAATAGCTGCACTGAATACATTACTAGAAGTCGCATCTACGGCACTACAAACTACTACTGAGCGCGCTGATGCTGCTGAGGAAGTACAAGCTAAAATACAAGCATCTTTTGCGGCAAAATCAGCAGAAGTAAATACACTAAAAGCCACAATTGTCTCGTTGAGGGCTTCACTCGAAGAGCTGAAATCCGGTGCAGCCACAAGAGAAAATCTCTTAAGCGCACTTGCAGCTTCGCTAGGTATCACCAACGGCGAAAACGAAACACAAGAAAAGCTCTTTCAATTGATTACCGCAAAAGTTGAGGAGTTAAGGACCAATTTAGAAAGCGCTCTTGCTGAAAATGCAAAGCTTGATGCAAAGGCTGAAGTTGCGAAGGGAGTGATCACAGCTCTTCAGACCAACCTTTCTGATGCACAAGCCGCTGAAGCTAAAGAAACTGCAAGAGCAATCGAAGCAGAAACAGCATTAAAAGCCTCAATCAAGGATCACCTAAAACTTTCGAGGGATTTTACACTGTTCATCAACAGCCTTGTTTCATTTTTGCGAGGAGAGTTCACAGAGCTTCCCCCAGCCCTTCCCGGACAAGATGATAAGAGCCCTTGGCATGGGTTTGTCACTGCATTGAGGGCCTTACATTCAGAGATTGAAACAAGAGCGGCATCATCTAAACACAGGGATGCTATGACAGATGCAACTCTTGGAAAATTTACCGAAATACTTGAAGCGGTTGCAAAAGCAGTCAGTGGTCTTTCTCCTTTAGAAGAATCTAGATTGGATGGCTCAGGTTTAGTAGATGCATCCTTTGCTTCAGCTGCTTCTAGTTTGGATACAACGCTTGAGAAAGTGGATTCAGATGGCGTTCCTCCTGAATTAAAAAGCGTCGCAGCAAAAATAAACATTATCGTCGACGTTCTGAAAGCCGTCCTTAGTGGCGACTCAAACATGAGCCGTGTCACTTTTTTAGTGTCTGAAGTGGATGCTTCAGGATTCAGCGGAATAAGTAATTTATAGCCCCTTCTTTTCCGCCTCACCACTTGAAAAGGGGAAATCAACCCACGGAGACTTTTTTTCCCTTTTGATATAGAATTAGGAAAATAAGCCGCTCCGTTTTCAAGCGGAGCTGCGCTTTTCATCTCATACAAGCGCACGACCTCAAGGAGCCTAGACCATGGAAGATCTAATTGGGAAACTCTACTCACTTGGGGTAATTCGACTTGGAAGCTTTGCGCTCTCCAAGGATTTTTTGGCCCCCTTCTCGGTCGACTACCGAGCTGTGATCTCCCAGCCAAGCATCGCCCGCTCTTTGTGCACAAAGATCGAAGAGAAAGCAGAGCGCTTCTCTTTCGATCTTCTATGCGGACTCCCCCCTCTAGGAGCCTGCCTTGCCAATTACATCGCCTGGGAAAAAGACCACCCTCTGATTCTCTGCACGGAGAAGGGAGGAGAGATCGGCACTGAGGAGAGGGTGATAGGGATGTACAAAACGGGACAAAAGGCCCTTCTCATTATCGATGTCCTTTCATTTGGGGGAGATGTGCTTGACACCATTGAAAGTCTCGAAGAGGAAGGGGTAGTCGTAAAAGATGTGATCTGCTGCACCGATCTCGAGATTGGTGGGAAACAGCGCCTCAAGAAGAGGGGGTACCGCTCCCATTCTCTTTTTTCTATCTCTGAAGCATTAGAGATACTCAATAATGCAGGAAAAATCCCAGGGGATAGCTACAAACTCGCTGAAGATTTCCTAGAGGGACAAAAGGCCGATGCAAAACGCTAAAATAGGGGTGATCGTCCTCAACTGGAATGGAAAAGAGGACACCAGTGCTTGCATTGTCTCTTTGCAGAAGAGCTCTTTCCCAATGGAAATCGTCATCGTTGACAATGGATCAACCGATGACTCGGTGGAGCATTTTCGCTCGGTTTTTCCCTCTTGCACGCTCATCGAGACCCATGCCAATTTGGGATTTGCTGGGGGGAATAATGTGGGCATTGCCCACTGTCTTGAGAAGGGACACGATTTTGTTCTGCTGCTCAATAACGATACTGTCGTCGCTCCTGATTTCATCGAGGCTTTTGTCGAGGGGTTCAAGGCCCACCCTCAAGCGGGAATCTTGGGGAGTAAAATTTACCTGATGGAAGAGCCTAAGCGATTCGATCACTTTGGGGGATTTTGGAGAAGGGGGAGGGTCGATTTTGAGTATGTTGGGTACCGGATGATCGATGATGGGAAGAGCTGGGAGGTCCCAAAGGAGATCGACTATGTCTGCGGCGCTAGTATGATGGTTCGAAGAGAGGTTTTTGAGAAGATTGGGCAGTTGGATGAGCGGTTTTTTCTCTATTGTGAGGAGACTGATTTTTGTTTCAGGGCGAGAAGAAACGGCTTTGCTGTGATGACCTGCCCCAAGGCGAAGGTGTGGCATAAGGTCTCTGCTTCATTTCAAGGGAATAAATCCAAGGCCGCTTATTTCCAGTGGCGAAATCGCCTCCTTTGGATCGAGCGGAATTTCAGAGGGCTAGAGCGGATGGGCTATTTCATTTGTCTATTTGGAATTCACTTGCCAGCGCTCTACCTGAATAGAATTCTTTCTCAGGTAAAGATCGGATTGAAGATTCTCACTGGAAGGGATCCCTCCCATAGCCGCGAGATCGCTCGAAGAAGAACGGCTGCGATCAGCGGTTTTTACGACTATATCGCCCGACGTTTCGGAGAAGGGACGAGTCGCAAGTTTTAAAACTCAAGTCGCTAGCGCCTAGAGAATAAGGAGGCAGCCACTTGAGTTCTATAAAGTTTTTCATGAATTGCCATTTAATCGCATGTCTTGCATTCTTGAGGTAGAGCGGCCGTTAATGTGCCTTGATCGATTATGCGAAGGAAAATACAGTTCATCTTCAGTGCTTTAGTTTTGCTCTCCCTATTGCTAGTCACCGGGTGCGCAAAAAGTACGAACATTGTCAACAATATCGGAGAGAGGGAAGCCAATGAAATCATTGTCTTCTTGGCGAGCAAAGGGATACTGGCTGCGAAGGTCCCCTCCCCTACAACGGGGCCGGCTATCGGCGCCGCCGCCGAGCCCATGTGGAGCATCTCTGTCGATGAGAAACAGACGATTGATGCGATGGCTATCCTCAACCAAAATGGTCTCCCCCGAAAAAAAGCCGTTAAACTTCTGGATCTCTTTGCCAAGACGGGACTGGTCTCTTCAGAAAGAGAGGAGAGCATCCGCTTTCAGGCGGGACTCGCTGCACAAATTGCCGGTACGATCCGCAAGATCGATGGTGTCATTGACGCCGTTGTCGAGATCTCCATCCCTGCAGAGGAGACGATTCTTCCAGGAATGGAATCGAAAGAACAACGAAGGACCAGAGCTTCTGTCTTCGTCAAGCATCAGGGGATCCTCGATGACCCAAACAGCCATTTAGTCACTAAGATCAAGAGGCTCGTCTCTGGGAGTATTTCAGGTCTCGATATCAATGATGTCACTGTGATCTCCGATCGTTCCCGCTTCACCGACATCACCCTGCAGGAATTGACCGAAGATATCACCCCGGATGCAAAGGAATATGTCAGTATCTGGTCCATCGTGATGAGTAAGGGGTCAGCGAGTCGTTTCCGGTCTCTATTTTTTGTTCTGATTTTTGGAATGATCGCCTTTGCTCTTATGGTCGGCTGGATGTTTTGGAAGTTTTATCCCATCTTGCGCAAAAAGGGGTTGAAAAATCTTTTTCATCCGATCCCCTTTAAAAGCAAAGATGATGAAGATCAATCGAGCTAATCGATGAATGAATCCTCTCTAATGGTTTGTAAAGCTCTGCTAGGTCGCCTCCCTCCAGAAATGGAGCAGCGTCTCATCGGGCTATTTTCCCCAAAACAAGCGGAAACTCTTCTGAAGATGCCCCCACCCGCTCCCCTGGGAAAAGAAGCTCTTCAATGGGATCTCTTAAGTCACCTTCATTATTCTTGGCTTGCTCCTTACTTGCGAACCCTCGCTCCAGGAGATATTCGCCTTTTTTTTGCCGCCCTTTCGTCGACACAGGCGAAAGGACTCGAAAAGGCTCTCGGCCTTCCCAATGATCTTCCTAAACTGACGAAAGTAGCACGCCGCTCTATTAGAGCGCTCCTCTTGCAACAAGTGATCCACGAAGAGGAGAGGGTTCCCCTCCCCTTTTTGCCTGAGTCACCCCTCAATCAGCTTCTCACTTTGACCCCTAGTACCCTGAAGAAGTTGATCCATTATTTAGGACTCCACGATCTCTCATTCGAGATGCGCCAGATCATCGCAACAAAGACACTGAAGCAGATTTTTGCTACTCTCCCAGAAAAACAGGGAGAGTACCTCAAAACGCTTCTTCTTCATCGGGAACCTCTGATCTACGAGAGGCTCTTTCTTGAGAAATGGGATGGGAGTAAAGCGCAGCTGCAGGGACTGATCGAAGAGAGAGGGCTCCACCGCCTCGCTCATGCCCTCTATTTCTGTCATCCAGACCTGAGCTGGTATTTCACCCATAGAATAGATATGCACCTGGCGACCAAGCTCTTGAAGTACGACGATCGGCCTACCCATTCGCGTGCACAGGAGATCTTATTCAATCAGATCCAAAAAAATTTAGAACGCCTACAAACCAAAGGTAGCTCATGAAGTGGTTTTCCCTACTCTATCAAGGTGATGTTCATCCTTCGACTGATGAGAAAGTGATCCCAAAAGAAGCGTTCAGCAAACTCCTGGAGGCTGAGGAGATCATCAAGCGGGCAAAAGAAGATGCCGAAGAGCTTTTGAAAAAAACTGAAGAAAAATGTGAGATCCTACGCAAAGAGGCCAATGAGAAGGGATTCAATGAAGGGATTGAAGCGTTTAACGACCAGATCTTCTCCATCGATCAAGATCTAAAAAAAATTCGACTCTCTCTTCAGCAGATGGTATTGCCCATCGCTCTTAAAGCCGCCAAGAGGATCGTCGCAAAAGAGCTCGACACCTTCCCTGAGACGATTGTCGATATCGTGATGCAGGCAATCGCTCCCATTGCCCAAAGTCAACAGGTCACCCTCTTTGTGAGTAAAGAGGATAAGAGCCGCCTCGAGAAGGAAAAGCCGAAGCTCAAAGAAATCCTCGAACATGCTGAGACTCTGAAGATCGAAGAAAAGCCCGATCTCAAACCGGGCGACTGCGTGATTAAAACAGAGGCGGGAATGATCAGCGCCACGCTGGAAAATCAATGGAGAGCTCTAGAACAGGCTTTTGAAAAATACCAAGCTTCGAAATAGAGCCTTCTCCAAGGAGAAAATCTTGGCTCTACGCGGTAAAAGCAATACGTTAACAGTCTCTTAATATCCACCAAATCTATTCTATAGTAGCACTAAATCCCGTGAATTTAGACAATGGGTACGACTTATGAAAAAGCTCATTATCTTTGCCCTTTTGTTTCTATTCGTCGGCAGCATCGGACTCCATGCTCAAGATCTTCCGACTGCTGAAACGCAGCAGCTCATCGATGCAGCGCAAGGAGGCCTCCCAGAAGAGGCAACTCCAACGCTCATTACACAGCTCGCTGTCCTCGCTGGCCTGGCGCTCCTCCCCTTTGCTGTAATGCTGCTCACCTCTTATGTCAAAGTGGTGATCGTCCTCTCTCTACTTAGGAATGCCCTGGGTGTCCAGCAGTCACCACCTAACCAGGTAATCAACGGGATCGCCCTGCTCATCACCATCTATGTGATGTTCCCGACCGGCCTTGCGATGTACAATGCAGCTGGTGACTACATCAAAAAACAGGCTCCGACAGTGCTTTTCACAGGACCGACCGCCACCTATCTGATCAATGTCGCCGACAAAGCCAAAGAACCTTTGCGGACCTTTTTACAGAGAAACTCTGTAGGGAAAAATATCACGAGCTTTTACCAGCTCGCCTACCGAACTTTTCCACCTGAATATCGCAAACAGCTCAAAGCCACTGATTTCATCATCTTAATACCGGCATTTATCACCTCCCAACTGAAGACCGCCTTTGAGATTGGTGTCCTCATTTACCTCCCTTTCTTTGTGATCGACTTGGTCACCTCGAATATCCTTCTTGCGATGGGGATGATGATGCTTTCCCCTCTGACGATCGCCCTTCCCCTAAAACTGCTCCTTCTTGTGATGGTCGATGGATGGACAATCATCATTCAGGGGCTCACCATGTCCTTTAGAACGTAAGGAGAGAGAATGGGATTCCATGGAGAGATTTACCAACTAACCTATCAGGCCCTCTTCCTTATTCTCCTCATATCGGGTCCACCTATCTTAATCAGTACGATGCTGGGACTCTTTGTCGCTGTCTTCCAGGCAGCGACCCAGATCCAAGAGCAGACGCTTTCTTTCATGGTGAAGCTTTTTGCTGTGATTCTAACGCTCCTCTTTATGGGTGGATGGCTAGGAGCGCAAATTTTCCAGTTTGCCAATAACATTTTCCAAAACTTCCCCAAGTGGTCCTTAGGTTAAGGAGAGGCGTACGTGCTCGAATCACCAACCTCTGACTACATGAGTGTCCTCCTCAGCCAGCCAAGAATGTCCCCAGAGGCGCTACTTACTGTCTTTTTTCTCGGCCTTTTTCGGATTGGTCCGATCGTCGCCATCGCTCCTTTTCTCGGGGCCAAGCTTCCCGGCGGCGTGAAAATAGCTCTTGCAATCAGCTTGACGGTGATTTTTTTGCCGCAGCTGATATACACTTCATCCGCAAATATGGCCTTTGACATCTCCTTTATCGGTTACGCCTTAAAAGAGCTCTTAATTGGGATCATCATCGCCTTTTTATCAGCAATACCCTTTTACATCGCCGAAGGATCGGGATCGCTCATCGACTTCTTAAGGGGCTCTTCGTCCCTCCAGGTCCAAGACCCCACCATGCACACGCAGACCTCTTCTATCGGGGTGATGTTCAACTACGTCTTGATTGTGATCTTCTTTCAGATTGGTGGTCCTTTTGTTTTTCTCAATGCCGTGAGTGAGTCGTTCTTGATCATCCCGATTGACAAAATGATTTCAAGTTCCTTTTTCAACCTCTCTCTCCCCTTCTGGAAGACGATCATAGGCCTTTTAACACGGATCACAGCGATCTCTATTCAGCTAGCTGCACCCGCTATCGTGGCGATTTTGATGGCAGAGATGTTTCTTGGGATCGCCAACCGTCTCGCCCCCCAAGTACAGATCGTCTTTCTCGGGATATCACTAAAATCCCTTCTAGGTCTCGGAATGCTCTGGGCTGGCTGGTTCTTCATCCTCAAGCAGATGGGCGCCCATGCTCTTTCCTGGGTAAAAAACGTCGACGACATTCTCCGATCGATGGGGATGTAAGAGCTAGTTGATCTAAAACCTTGCGGCCACTTAAGATTTCACAGACGTCAACGATGGAGACAACCATGAAACCGGCTTTTTTCGCCCTCTCATTTTTTCTAACCGCTCCCCTGCTACAAGCAGAAGACAACGAAATGCGAATACGCAACTTCGAAAACCGCCTTGTTGCTCTCGAAGAGAGTAAGGTCTGTTGCTGCACCATCAATCCTCCAGCCCGCCCTTACGCTCCCGAGTGCTGGGGATTTTACACAACCATTGCCCCCATCCTTTGGCAGGCTCATGCAGGGGGACTCTCCCCTGTAATCCAAACAAAGGGAAGCACAGAGTTTTTCAACACCGAGGGAAAAAGTCGCGTGCGCAACCTGAACTTCGACTGGGATTTTGGTTTTCGTGCTGGGCTTGGGTTCAACACCTGCCACGACGCATGGGATCTCCTCTTGCAGTGGACATGGTGGTGCTCGGATGCCAGACTGGGTATTGAAATCGATGATGACGATGAAGCCTTTTACCCAAGCATCGGCCATCCTGCACAGACGATGGGACAGATGCCTAGGCAAGTAAAAAGCAACTGGAACGCTCGGCTCAATCTCCTCGACTTAGAAAATGGACGAGATTTCTTTGTCAGCCGCTGTCTCAGCATGCGTCCTTTCGTAGGACTACGAACCGCATGGATCCGCCAGAAATTCGATGTTGACTATCTCGAGATCCCCGAAGGACCCAATAATCCCCTCTCTCCCAATCCCCAGCACAAGATCGATCAGAGACTCCGTTATTGGGGGATCGGGATCCGCGGTGGGCTCAACACCCAATGGTGCCTCGGCGCCGGTTTTAGTCTCTTCTCTAACTTCTCCACCAGTCTCCTCTATAACTACTATAAAGCCACCCACGAAGAAAAAGAGGAGGGCGGCGAACTCTTCAAAGTGAAAAACTTTTACCACCTCGGTTCATCGATCACCGACATGCAGATAGGGATCCGCTTTGACTGGTCCACCTGCGATGAATGCTTCCACATCGGTCTCGACTTTGGCTGGGAGCAACACTACTTCCCTTGCCAGCAGCAGTTCATCACCTTCGTCGATGATGGTATGGTAGGAAAATTTATCAATAACCTCGGTGACCTCGCTACGCAAGGGTACTTCTTAGCTCTCAGGGTGGATTTCTAAAAGAACAACGACTTGATTTTCATCTTTAATTTCTTTAAAATATTATTCATATTTTAAGGAGTTTCTATGATTATTCGAAATGACATAATTGGTACAGATGTAGCGAGATTAATGGAGAGCCCATGTTCGAAGCCCTTGCACGCTTCCCCGAGCCTTCTTCCAGGACCTGGAGTTAGAATCTACTGCGGTGGTTTCGTTAAGAGAGGAAAAGAAAGAAGAGGCTAACATGACAAAAAAAAAGACTATGAAGTCACCACCGACAATGTTTTTGCAGCCCTTGGCCGTGAAACATCCGATGAATTATTAGCCAGAGCTAAGCTCTTAGATCAAGTCAGCACACTTATCCAAAACAGCGCCTTTTCTCAAAAGGAAGTGGCAAAAAAGCTTGGGATAACCCAACCAAAAGTTTCCATGCTAGTTGGAGGATATCTCTCAGCTTTCAGCACAGATACATTGATCCACTATCTTCGATCCTTATCCGTTCAGTAACATGCTGGCATTGTGAGATGGAAAGAGCTGCATTGGTGGAATCGAGCACAAGTCATTAGAGATTTGTTCGACTTCCTAGTTGCTCCAAACACCCCTTCAAAGCATCCATAAAGACATCAATCTCCTCTAGGGTATTGAATGGAGAAAACGAAACCCGATTGGTTCCAGTAAGAGAGAAACGCTCTAGCAACGGCTGAGCGCAATGGTGCCCCGATCGAATAGCGATCCCCTCGAGATCGAGGAGCGTCGCTAAATCAAGGTGGTGAACCCCTTCGATCACAAAGCTTACGATGGGTCCCTTTTTCTCAGAGGTCCCGATGATCCGCATCCCTGGAAATGCCTCCAGCTTTTTGGTCATAACGGCAAGGAGTTCACCTTCCCAAGCAGCAATCCTCTCAAGGCCCAGCCCTTGAATGTAATCAATGGCAGCACCAAAGCCGATCACCTGCGCAATGGACGGTGTGCCTGCCTCGAACTTTAGAGGCGGCTCTTGGAAAGTCGTCCCATCGATACTCACCCTTTCGATCATATCCCCGCCTCCTTGGATGGGTGGCATCATCTCGAGAAGCTCTTTCTTGCCATAAAGAATGCCTACTCCTGTAGGGCCATAAGCCTTGTGACTCGAAAACGCAAGAAAATCGACATCCAGCGCGGCGACATCGATGGGGAGGTGGGCTGCACTTTGGGCAGCATCGATCAGCACCTTGGCTCCGACGCCCTGGGCCATTTCTGTAATCGTCTCAATCGGATTCAGCGTTCCGGTGCTATTGGCAATATGTGCGATGGAGACGAGCTTGGTAGCCGGAGTGAGCAGAGCTGAAAAGGCCTCGAGATCGATCTCTGCTTTTTCATTGATCGGGGCTACCTTTAAGATAAGGCCTCGCTCCTTAGCAAGAAGTTGCCAAGGGACAAAATTGGAGTGGTGCTCCATCTCGGTGATGAGGATCTCATCGCCGGGGCGCAACAAGCGGCCATACGATTGGGCGACGAGGTTGATGCTATCGGTAGTTCCTCGAGTGAAGACGATTTGTTCGTGCGAGGGAGCATTGATGAAAAGGGCGACCTTCTCTCTAACTTCGTTGTAGGCATCTGTTGCACCCGCAGCTAGACGATAAACACCCCGATGCACCGTCCCATACTGATGCGAATAGAAATTGGTGATGGCATCGATCACCTGTTTCGGCTTTTGTGTTGTCGCTGCAGCATCAAAATAGATGAGGGGTTTGCCGTGGATTCTTTGCTGGAGGATAGGAAAGTCTTTTCGGACCTGCTTAAGTAGAGTCATCCGAAAGACTTCTCCGTGATCTCGACGAGCCGCTCACGTAAGGGGAGGTAGGAAATGTTTTTCATCACGTCGAGGCTAAAACCAGAGAGGAGGAGAAGGCGTGCTTTTTTAGGATCAATCCCTCTTGAGGTGAGGTAAAAGAGATGCTCGGGGTTTATCTGTGTAACCGTTGCGCCGTGAGAGGCTTTCACATCATCGGCAAAAATCTCGAGGTTGGGTTTGCTATTCGCAATTGTCCGGTCATCGAGGAGAAGATTGTGATTCAGCTGATAGGCGATGGTTTTTTGAGCTTTTGGATGAACGTAGATCTTCCCTTCAAAGCTCGAACGGCTCGTATCAGCCAAAACGTTTTTAAATAGCTGATTTGAGGTGCAGTGGGGGGCCACATGATCGATGAGAATATTGACATGGGCCTGCTTGTTCCCAGAGAGCAATGCAACTCCCCTTAAATCACAGGAGGCATTCTCTCCCATAAGAGAGATCCGAAAATCCTGCCTGACAGAGCGGCACCCTGTCGTACAGATCGCGCTGCTAAAGCGGCTATCTCTTTTTTGTGTGACGCGAAACGCATCAAAATACCAGCCCTGCTTGCAGGGGTTGATAACACCCTCTCGAGAGAAACTAGCTCCTTCTTCAAGAGCGACATCGACCACAGAGTTTGAAAAGTACTCATAATCTTTCAAGCAGTGCCCTTCGTAAAACCAGTTCATTTTCGAATTACGCCCTAAAAAGAAGTGGATGCGGGGAGCTAGATGACTGGGGCGATCGTTGTCAATGAGATGAATGCACTGGACGGGTTTGTCAATGACAGTCTCTGGAGGGACATAGAAAAAAAGTCCCATTTGAATCATCGCGAGATTCAGCATCGCAAAGGGATCGGTTTCCTCTTTGAGCGCACGTGCGAGCCTAACCTGCAGAAAATTTCCATAGCTGCTAAGGGCATCCTTGAGCCTTAATATGACAACCTTTTCAGGTAGAGCGCTCGTATCGGATAGTTCCGGAGCATATTGTCCGTTGAGGAAGACAATGTGACTTCTTTTCGTCTCGGGATAAAGAAAAGGGTATACGCGATCCTTAGTGACGTCCGGGTAGTGGGAAAGGCCAAAAGACTCTTGGAATATCTGGCTCAAAGGAAGATATTGATAACCAGGATGCTTTTTTTCGGGGAGACCGAGCTCGAGAAATCGGTCCCAAGCCTTTTCACGGATTACCTTTTGAAGGGGGTGGATCCCCTCGAGGTTCTCTCTAAATGTCGTCTCTAAATTTGCGATGAAACGCTCTTTCACACTAGTTCCTCTTTGGGGACCAGCCAGTCATACCCCTTTTCTTCGAGCACGTGAGCGAGCTCAGCTCCTCCCTGTTTCACAATCTGCCCATCCATCATTATATGGACAAACTGGGGACGGATGTAATCGAGAAGACGCTGGTAGTGAGTGATGAGTAAGAGCCCCTTCTCAGGAGTCAATAAGCGCTTAACACCGCATGCAACGATCCGCATGGCGTCGATATCGAGTCCAGAGTCTGTCTCGTCTAATATCGCCATCATCGGCTCGAGTACTGCCATCTGCAGGATCTCATTCCGCTTTTTCTCTCCTCCTGAGAACCCCTCATTGAGGTTTCTATCGAGGAAGTCTTCCTTCATCTCAAGAGCCTCTAGTTTTTCCTTAAGATAAGAAAGGAACTTCTCATCAGAGAGGGGCTCTTCTCCTAGAGCCTTTCGTTTTGCGCTATGGGCCGCATGCAAGAACTTGACGTTATTGATCCCTGGGATCTCCACGGGGTACTGGAAACCAATGAAGAGACCGAGATGGGCTCTCTCTTCTGGATCAAGTTCTAGAATGTTTTTTCCCTCATAAATCACCTCTCCGGAGAGAATTTCGTAAGCGGGATCTCCGGCTAATACCCTAGCTAGTGTGGATTTCCCCGCGCCATTGGGTCCCATGATTGCGTGGATCTCCCCCTTATTGATCTCAAGATCAATCCCTTTCAAAATCACGATACCATCGATTGAAACGTGCAGATTTTTTATTTTTAACATGCTTGGTTTACCCCACAGAGTGCTCTAGTTTTAGGGTTAGAAGTTTTTTTGCCTCTTCTGCAAACTCCAAAGGAAGTTTATCGAAGACCTCTTTGCAAAATCCGTTGACGATCAAGTTGATCGCATCCTCTCGGTCAATGCCGCGAGACTCCAAATAGAAGAGTTGCTCCTCATTCATTTTTGAAGTAGAGGCCTCATGCTCAACCTCACTGCTCGAGTTAGCCACCTCTATATACGGAAACGTATTGGCTGAGCACTTATTCCCAACGAGCATCGAATCACATTGGGTGTAGTTGCGAGCCCGCTCCGCCCGAGGGGCGATCTTGACAAGTCCCCGGTAAGTATTGTGCGATTTGTCTGCTGCGATTCCCTTGGAAATGATCGTTGACTTTGTATTCTTACCGATATGAATCATCTTCGTTCCGGTATCGGCCTGCATTTTTCCATTTGTCAGAGCAACCGAGTAGAACTCCCCGACAGATTCATCCCCTTGCAAAATGCAGCTTGGATATTTCCAAGTGATTGCGGCTCCCGCCTCCACCTGGGTCCAGGAGATTTTCGAGCGGTAGCCAGCACATCGTCCCCGCTTCGTCACAAAATTGAAGATCCCCCCGCGACCCGTTTTAGGGTCTCCAGAGTACCAATTCTGCACAGTGGAGTACTTGATCTCTGCCCGCTCTTGGGCGATCAGCTCCACCACAGCTGCATGCAACTGATTGTTGTCATAGGCCGGAGCGGTGCACCCCTCCAAGTAACTGACGTAGGACCCCTCTTCTGCAATGATTAGGGTGCGCTCGAACTGACCGGTCGATCGATCATTGATACGAAAATAGGTAGAGAGTTCAATCGGGCATCGTACACCTTTTGGGACATGGACGAAGGAACCATCAGAGAATACAGCAGAGTTGAGTGCTGCGAAGTAGTTATCTCCTATTGGAACCACCGTACCCAGGTAGCGCTCAACAAGCTCTGGAAATTTTCCCACACCCTCAGACATTGAGCAGAGCGTCACCCCCGCCTTCTCCAATGTCTTTTTGAACGTAGTTCCCAAAGAGACCGAGTCAAAAACCACATCGACCGCAACCCCTGCAAGTCGCTTTTGCTCATCCAGTGGGATCCCCAGTTTTTGCAGCGTTCGGAGAAGTTCTGGATCCACTTCATCGAGACTTTCGATGGACTGTTTTTTTTTCGGAGCCGAATAATAACAAATATCTTGGTAATCGATCGGAGGGTGCTGAACATTTGCCCACTTGGGCTCAATCATCTCTTTCCAGCGATCAAACGCTTTAAGACGAAACTTCAGCAAAAAATCCGGCTCATTTTTTTTTGCTGAAATCTCACGAACCGTCTCTTCGGATAGACCCTTGGAGATCGATTCAGTCTCTATGGATGTAGAAAAGCCATACTTATATTCGGCTTTTTCTTGAATAATTTGTTCTGTCGACATGGTGTAAGAATATTTACCCACCATCTTACCACATACCGAGAGAAAAAGGGAACCCCAGATCATGAAGTTCCTCCTAATCTTCCTAGATAAAGCCTTGTTTAGAAAAAAATCTGTGTTTTTTAAAATTTAAATGCTAGGTTGAGGAAAAACGAGAGTTGGCCTCTTTCAGCCCCCTATCTGTTTTATAGAAAGAGTTGCCAATCAGAGACAAATATTTTTTGAAAGAGGGTAGAAGGAAGATCCATGGATATTCAACAACAAAATCGGTTAAGCTCAAAAGCACCCTTTAAAAAGAGCCTATTCTTTGTTCTTTTTTTGATAGGGACTCTACTAGCTCCAGACCAGACCCATGCAGATGAATGCTACTCTTGCGATCCATGCTGTGAAGATATGCTCTGCATAGATTCTCTCTACCTCACATTGCGCCATATCGATCCACGCGGCATTGGGTATGACAAAGGATATACAACATTAGAGGCTCTCTATTTCCCCTGTCTCGATAATGCCTGTTTCCACCCTTTCATCGATGTGCGAGGACACGTCTTCAATGACAACGAATACGCAGCCAACGCTGGAGTAGGCGTCCGCTATCTCCCTGATCCTTGTTGCAATTGGGTTTATGGAGTCAATGTCTTTTACGACTACAGATCCGATCATGATCGGAAGTTGCACTTCCATCAAATGGGCGTGGGTATTGAGGTCCTAAACGACTGCTGCTTTGATATTAGAGTCAATGGATACTTCCCTATTACAACACAGAAACTGGTTCAAAGATGTACCTTCGACGACTTTGATGGGGATTTCTTCATGGAAAGAAAAAGGTACCAAAACGCCTTCATTGGTGGGAACCTGGAAGTAGGCGTGCCCATTTGCACCTGCTGGTGCTGGTTAGACTTTTACGTAGCTGGCGGCCCCTACTACTACGAAAGAGATTGTGAAGACACCTTCGGCGGACAGGTTCGCCTCGATGCATACATCTGCGGATGTTTCCGTCTTGGAGCAATGGTGAGCCATGACCGACTTTTCAACACACGAGTCCAAGGAGTCATCTCCTACACATTCCCTCTAGGAGGGACTTGTGTCAACGATTGCGGACAATGCAATGTGATTCGCCAGGTTCACCGCAACGAAATTATTGTACTCGACGAGTTTTGTAATTGGGATTGGAATTTTTAAAAAAACCATCACGAATCTTGGGCTCCTCTTACCGATGCCTCATTGCATGTGGAGCAACCTCGTTGTTCCCAGTTTCATCTCCACGTACGCTACATAACAGAACCGAACCTACGATTGCGTAAAGGAATGACTGTTCAATCAGGAGAAATGGGAATGATCCAAAACTCATTTCCTTATGAAAAGTCGATACCCCTTTACAAAAATTGTCTTGAAATCGCAAAGTGTTAAACCAAATTTAAATTGGTTTCAGACAGAAAAGTTTGCACCCTGAAATCCAGGAGGGATTTCTCATGAAAAAATGGTTTTTACCCCTTATTTCACTTTCCATGCTTGTATTCATAGGGCCCGCCCAACTACAAGCAGCTTCATGTAAAACGCCTAAACAAGGACCGCCAGGACCACAAGGTCCACGAGGTCCGACAGGCCCACGTGGCCCTGCAGAGGGCTGTACAGGTCCAACTGGTATGACAGGAGTAAAGGGTGACACTGGAGACACAGGAGAGAAGGGTGACTTTGGAGACACAGGTCCACCTGGACAAGATGGAGACAGAGGCCCAACTGGACCGACTGGCCCAACAGGAATGAAGGGTAACACTGGAAGTACAGGGCCTCAAGGCTCAACAGGAATGAAGGGTGGCACTGGCGCAACTGGAATAAAGGGAGAAACAGGTGCAACCGGGATGAAAGGAATGACCGGTGCGACTGGCTCAGGTGATACAGGACCTACTGGACCTACGGGGATGAAGGGGACTACAGGAGCTACGGGTGCAACAGGTCCGACAGGCGCCACTGGAGCTACAGGTCCGACAGGACCTACGGGGGCAACTGGTGCAACTGGTATGAAAGGAGCTACAGGAAATACAGGTCCACGAGGCCCTGGCTTTGTACCGGGACCTATGGAATTTGATGGGGCAACAGGGCCAACAGGGCCAACAGGGCCAACAGGACCAACAGGACCAACAGGACCGACTGGGATGAAAGGGATGACCGGTGCTACTGGCGCAACAGGCATGAAAGGGATGACCGGTGCTACTGGTTCAACAGGAGCTACTGGGGCCACCGGCATTGGTGCTACCGGACCTACAGGACCTACTGGAGCTACAGGTCCGACAGGACCCACTGGACCTACGGGGATGAAGGGGACTACAGGAGCTACGGGTACAACTGGTATGAAAGGAGCTACAGGAAATACAGGTCCACGAGGCCCTGGCTTTGTACCGGGACCTATGGAATTTGATGGGCCAACAGGACCAACAGGACCGACTGGGATGAAAGGGATGACCGGTGCTACTGGCGCAACTGGAATGAAAGGCGCTACCGGAGCGACAGGCGTCACTGGAGTTACAGGTCCGACAGGACCCACTGGACCTACGGGGATGAAGGGGACTACAGGAGCTACTGGGCCTAGAGGGCCTACTGGCCGTAGAGGCATGAAAGGAGCTACGGGTGTGACAGGACCTACGGGGATGAAGGGGACTACAGGAGCTACTGGGGCCACCGGCATTGGTGCTACCGGACCTACAGGGCCAACCGGCATGAAAGGTACTACTGGTTCAACAGGCGCTACTGGGGCCACCGGCATTGGTGCTACCGGACCTACTGGGCCAACGGGGCCAACCGGCATGAAAGGTACTACAGGTTCAACAGGCGCTACTGGTCCTACTGGGCCTAGAGGGCCTACTGGCAGCAGAGGCATGAAAGGAGCTACAGGTGTGACAGGACCTACCGGTATGAAGGGGGCAACAGGCGCTACCGGAATGAAGGGAATGACCGGTGCTACTGGTTCAACAGGAGCTACTGGGCCCACCGGCATTGGTGCTACCGGTCCTACTGGGCCAACGGGGCCAACCGGCATGAAAGGTACTACAGGTTCAACAGGCGCTACTGGGCCCACCGGCATTGGTGCTACAGGGCCAACAGGGCCAACCGGCATGAAAGGTACTACTGGTTCAACAGGCGCTACCGGTCCTACTGGGCCTAGAGGGCCTACTGGCAGCAGAGGCATGAAAGGAGCTACAGGTGCGACTGGACTTACCGGTATGAAGGGGGCTACTGGTGCTACTGGTATTGGTGCTACCGGTGCTACGGGTATCAAGGGCGCTACTGGCGCAACAGGACCAACTGGAATGAAAGGAACTACAGGTGCAACAGGTCCTACTGGCACTGGCGCTACCGGCCCGACAGGACCAACTGGAATGAAAGGAGCTACTGGTCCTACCGGTGTTGGTGCGACTGGCATGAAAGGAGCCACTGGCTCCACAGGTACGACTGGAGCTACCGGT
>JAAKFS010000007.1 GCA_011064965.1 Chlamydiota bacterium | reverse complement strand
CTTGATCCGCCGCAAGACGCAAGTACTTGACCGCTTGGGCTAAATCTTTAGTCACCCCATTTCCGTTTTCGTAGCAGAACCCTAAATTGGTCTGTGCGTCCGGCTCCCCTTGATCCGCAGCAAGACGGAAGTACTTGACCGCTTCGACTAAATCTTTAGTCACCCCCACTCCATTGGAGTAGTAGCAGAGCCCTAAAAGGGACTGTGCCCCTGCATGCTCTTGATCCGCCGCAAGACGGTAGTACTTGACCGCTTTGGCTAAATCTTTAGTCACCCCCTCTCCGTTTCGATAGCAGAACCCTAAATTGAACTGTGCGTTCGGCTCCCCTTGATCCGCAGCAAGACGGTAGTACTTGACCGCTTTGGCTAAATCTTTAGTCACCCCCTTTCCCATTTGGTAGCAGAGCCCTAAATTGGTCTGTGCCCCTGCATGCTCTTGATCCGCCGCAAGACGGAAGTACTTGACCGCTTCGACTAAATCTTTAGTCACCCCCACTCCATTGGAGTAGCAGCACCCTAAATTGTACTGTGCGTTCGGCTGCCCTTGATCCGCCGCAAGACGGAAGTACTTGACCGCTTCGACTAAATCTTTAGTCACCCCATTCCCAAAATAGTAGAAGTCCCCTAACTTGTACTGTGCCTCTGCATGCTTTTGAGCCGCCGCAAGACGGAAGTACTTGACCGCTTCGGCTAAATCTTTAGTCACCCCATTTTCTCCAGACTGGAAATTCAATCCCATCTGATATTGATCCTCAGCACTGGTAGAACTACTACCCTTGCCAGCTCCCAGCATCCCCCCCTGCAAGCCTTGATGAAAAGAGAGGCGATTACCCTGTGTGAGGCGGATATTAATACCGCTCTGAAGCAGTGTTTCGACAAGCTCCTCTGGTCCCTGGAAATTTCGATGCGCGAGATGGGTTAATTCCGGGTTCTTCTGGAGGAGAGAGGAGGTCCTAAATGCATCTAAGATAGAGCTTACCCTTGCGATAAGCTGCTCTGATTGCTTGCTCCAAACTTTTACTTGGAAATTTCCATCAATCCTATACTCATTAAGAATCCCATGAATGGTTGCTTTTGTTGGGGAAATAGACATAAACACCTCTGAGTTTGATTTTATGAGGGCAGTATACTACCAGAGATTTTTTTTCAAGCCAGGTTTAAACAGCTTCTTTAAATCGAATAACTTCTTCCTAATCTGAGGCCTAAGATTTTTCTGCATCTATGGGACAAAACTTCTTTTTCTTTGGCAATCAGCACTACGCGATTCTTACATCACATGCAGTTTTGCAATCATTCGCTGGTTGTGGTCATGAGGAATGTTGTGCCTAAATCTTTCGATCTAATCGCTTATTTTAGAACAACCTATGAACTTAACTGTCAAAGTCAAGTGAATCTCTTCTAAGGAGAGTAAGGAGTGGGTGGAGATCTTGTGACAATATTTAAGATCGAGTGAGCTAGTGATTCAGGGCTTTTCTCATCTGCGTAAAGAATGAGATCATAGTCCTTTTTTGGCTCTAGATAGGAGATTTTTTCAGGTCTGCTAGTATGAGAGTCTGTGAGAAAATCCCGCCGTATTCTAAAGAGGGAAGTGAGATTCATCTGTTGACCCGAAAAAGCTAAATGAGATTTTTCATCCCAAGTCTGGTCGACAAAAGTGCGGGCATACTGAAAAAACTCTTGTACCTCTCTTCTCTCAATTTCTGCAATAGTGCGCTCTGTCCTCGTCCCACTTAGGCAGAAAAGATCATCAAAACTTAGGAGAAACTCTGTTAAGAAGGGCTTTTCGCCTTCATTCTCTTCTTCTAAAGCTTCCTGCTTTTTCTCCTCAAAACTCACGATCGCATTGGAAAATGACTGAAAAACGAGCACGTTGAGTGTTTGGTAATTTTCTAGTTCATTCTCAGGTGGCTGAGGAAAAGGGATAGTAGCTCCAATAATGATATTTTTTCTCTCCTGAGAGGCCTCGCGTATTGCTGCAAGAAGGTCGCTGCGCACTTTCGTCCGCAAATCGACTTTAAAATAGATCCCTTGTGGGCTATCGAGAACCTCTTGGATCCTTTTCACTCCATTTCTCGCCTCTTCCTGATCTCGTTTAGAGATATAGTCTCGAAAGGAAAAAACATTCCATTTGATCGCTAGACAACGGTAATGATAATTGATCGCTAGAGTAATAGCCTGATATTCAGAGGGGAATCTCCCTGCAATCATTCCAAGAAGCCGTTTCTGATAGAGGGCATCTTCGTCGATATAAACCCAAGAGTCGTCCAGCTGCTCAATCTCTCTGGCAACTTCGCTCGCTCCAGCGCAATAGGTTTCATTAATTCTGACAAAAGTTGGATCACTCCCAAATAGGGCGATATTATTAAGAATAAGGAAAAGGAAAAGAAGTTTTTTCATCGTTTTTCTTAGTTAATAGAATTATGCTGTAGCCAGTCGTCGTTTTTTGAACTGGTCGAGGTATTCAAGGGATTTTCCTGTACCATTACAGACCGCAAGCAATGGATTGGGAGCTACAATAACGGGAAGGCCAGTCTCTTTAATGAGCGACTTATCGAGCCCCTTGATGAGGGCCCCTCCACCAGCGAGAACCATTCCCCTCTCAACGAGGTCTGCAGAGAGCTCAGGTGGGCATTTTTCCAAAGTGAGTTTCACGCTCTCGACGATCTGCTGGATCGGCTCAGCGAGGCACTCACGGATCTCTACCGAATTGATCCGCTTGGTGATCGGCAGGCCGGCAACCTGGTCCCGTCCGCGTACTTCCATCTCGAGCTCGTTTTCTCCGAGGGGATAAGCAGAACCGATGGTCATCTTGATCTCTTCCGCCGTGCGGGGGCCGATCATGAGGTTATAGGTACGGCGCATGTAGTTGACAATGCAGTCGTCAAACTCATCCCCACCAATACGAAGAGAACGGGACTCGACGATTCCACCTAGAGAGATGATCGCTATCTCGGTGGTCCCCCCTCCGATATCGATGATCATATTGCCGGAAGGCTCATGAACGGGAAGGTCGACCCCTATCGCAGCGGCCATTGGCTCTTCAATGAGAATCACCTCTTGTGCACCAGCTCTTAAGGCAGAATCTTCAACAGCACGTTTCTCAACACCGGTGATGCCCGAAGGGACGGCAATGAGGATCTTGGGACGAAAGAGGCTCCTAGTCGGGGTGACTCTTTTGATTAGCGCTTTGAGCATTCCTTCAGCAATTTCAAAATCGGCAATCACACCATCTTTCATTGGGCGAACAGCGTGGATTTTTCGGGGGGTTTTCCCGAGCATTTGTTTCGCTTTATGACCGACAGCTAGAATTTCATTGGTTTGAGAATCGACCGATACGACGGAGGGCTCAGCGAGGACGATCCCCTTCCCACGGACAAATACAAGAGTATTGGCCGTACCTAAGTCAATCCCGATGTCATTTGAGAAAAAGGGGGAGAATACGCCTCCCT
Source organism: Chlamydiota bacterium (assembly GCA_011064965.1). Taxonomy (GTDB): domain Bacteria; phylum Chlamydiota; class Chlamydiia; order Chlamydiales; family Rhabdochlamydiaceae; genus Sacchariniichlamydia. Next base: position 92,325 of record JAAKFS010000007.1, on the reverse strand, counting down.
GATTGGCAAATTTTGAGCGGAGTTTTTTCAGTAATGAGGATGGTTTAGTGTTCTCGAACATGAAGAATTTATGTCTTTAATAGTTCTAATACATCTTCCCAAGTTAGCTTGGCAATGGCCTCATCATCGCAACTCACCACTTTCTTGACGAGTCCTTTTTTCCTCTCTTGCATCTCGGCGATCTTCTCTTCTATCGTTCCGAGTGTGATTAACTTATAAGCAGAGACCGATTTGGTCTGTCCCATCCGGTGGACCCGATCGGTCGCTTGATTCTCGACGGCCGGGTTCCACCACATATCGTAATGAATCACCGTATCAGCCCCGACGAGGTTGAGTCCTGTCCCACCTGCTTTGAGTGAAACGAGAAAGACACTTGTAGTGGGATCTCCGTTGAACTGTTTGACCACCTCAAGGCGGTTCTTAGTCGATCCATCGAGGTAGGAAAATCGCACTCCTTGCAATTCGAGATCTTCCCTCATAATCTTCAGCATCTGTGTGTACTGGCTAAAGATCACCGTCCTGTGTCCCCCCTCCATGAGGGTCTGCAAAAGCTCGAGGAGCATGTCATACTTCGCAGAATCACCGATCTCGGCCTTCTCCTTGGCAAAGATCGCTGGGTGACAACAGATCTGCTTGAGACGGGTAAGAGTAGCGAGGACATGGATCTGTACTCGACTAAACCCATCCCGCTCGACAAGTTTCATCAGCTCGTTTCTCGCCGACTCGGCGTAGGACTGGTAAAGCTCTCGTTGCACTTTGCTGAGCTGACAGTGGTAGACGATCTCGGATATTGGTGGAAGATCTTTTAGAACGTCTACTTTCATCCTCCGAAGAATGAAGGGGGAGATTTTTTTCTTGAGGTACTGGAGATTTTTCGTCTGCTCTTCTCCAGCGACGCGAACATACTTTTCTGTAAATCGATCATAAGCACTCAAAAAGCCAGGCATTAAGAAATCGAAGAGGCTCCAGAGCTCATCGAGGGAATTCTCAATCGGAGTTCCCGATAGGATCAACTTGTAATGAGCACGGACCATTTTGACTGAGCGTGCATTGCGAGTCCCTCGGTTTTTGATGTGTTGGGCCTCATCGAGGATCACATAGGAAAAGAGAATCTCCCTGTAGTGCTCGATATCCTTTTGCAACAGAGTATAGGAAGTGATCACCGCATCATAAGAGTGTAACGTATCGATGAGTTTCTTTCGGTTTGATGGGATTCCATCAATCACCCTCACTTTCAGCTTGGCATTGAATTTGCTGAATTCCTCTTTCCAGTTGTAGAGAAGAGAGGTCGGACAGACGATCAGAGCAGTGCCCAGTTTCTTCTTCTTCAATTGGGTAAGGGCGACAATCGCCTGCAATGTTTTCCCCAGTCCCATATCATCTGCAAGAATGCCCCCCAAGAACATCGAACGGAGCCGTTCGAGCCATTGGACCCCCTCTTTCTGATAAGAGCGAAGCTCTGCCGTAATGTCTTTTGGGATCGGAGTTGACTTGAGTTTCTTCTCTCCGATCATCTGCTTGCGGATTTCGACAAGCTGATCGGTGATTGAGTAGGCAATAGGGAGCCCTTCAAACTGCGCTCCATCGATGTTAGCTAAGCTCCACAAAGGGCGCTCGAGTATCCCTTCTTCGAGTACTTCGATTCCGAGCTCGTCGAGTAGCTGGACAATACCAGTGATCCTCTCGAGATCTAGAACCAAAATCTTTGAAAGCTTGTTTTTCTCCGCTTTTTTCTTTCCCCTCGCATGAGGAGAAGCGAGTTCAATAAAGGATTTTTTAGCAGCAATACAGTCCCAGAGTTGATCTAAGCGGACTCCCTTGAGGGCCCCTTCTACTTTCAACTCAATCTGGTAAGAATCGATTTTTTCCCTATGGGAAAAATGCAGAGCAAATTCGGTCTTGTCATAGATGAACTGATCGAGAAGATTTTGCGGACAGTTGAACTTGACCCTCTCCTTATTTCGCGGAATCACATCGGTCATGAATTCAACGATTTTCTTATCCGATTTTGAGATATAGATCCCCTGCTCAGGGCTGAAGAGAAAATCCTGAAAGAGATCATCGGTGAGCTTCTGCTCTTCTACCAAGTTACGAGCGGTGATTCCCTCTTTTGAGACAAAAGAAGAGAGGTGGTCATAGGAGAGTTGTCCCTTTGCTTCGGGGATCTGACTCCCATTATAGTTGAAGTGAAGCTGGGCTTCCAATTCTCCATTCAAATAAGAAAGGCTGCAGATCGCCTCTAACTCGTCGACATACGGCAAAGTCACAAAGTCTTGAATCTCTCCTCTCCCCGCTACTTCTGCAAATTGGGAAAGTTCTGTAAGGGAGTTTTCTACAAAAGAACCGAACAAAGGTTCGGGAACAGTCATGTCTCGAATCGCTTTGAGGCCGCGCAGGTGTTTTCGGGTTATCTGCCTTGGGAAACGCCAATAGACCCCCTCATGCAGCATCCCTGGTTTCGCACACTCATAGAGGCGAACATCTTCGAGCACCAGCGCCTTCTCATCGAGCATGATTTTAGGATTGAGCAAAATTTTTGAATAGGGAGGCTCTATATACTCGAGATGAAAACTGAATTGAGCTGGTAGAGTAGAAAAGCGCAAAGGGGTATCGAATCCCCCCTCGTAAATACCCCGCAACACAGGGTACTCATCCTCAGCGTAGGAGAATCCGCTCTTTGAAATCTCCTGTTCGGTTAGCTCAAAGCTCCTGGCCAGGATCATCCCGAAGAACTCAGGAGAAATCAATCCAATACGCAACGCCCTTTCGGTTGTCACATTCTCTGGAAATCGGATGTGGTCCATCACCATCTGAACGATCTCTCTTTGCCTCGCTTCAAACGACTCGAGAGAAAAACAGAAGCGCTTCCCTCCCATGAAGATCGGCTCATTGTAACGGATCGCTTCGACAAACTTCCGAATGCTCGGGACATGCAAGGGCTTCGACCGGAAAGGAAGACGCAAAGCCACCTGAACTTCAATTCCTCCAGCCCCTTTTTTCGGGAAGTTGTAGATCAATGAAAACTCAGCAGCATCAAGCTCTCGTTTCTCTTCTGGGCGAAAAAAGGGAGAGGAAGCGAGTAGCGTTGAAGAGGTGACATATTCTTGAAGGATCTGTCTTTGCAGATTCTCCTCTTGCCGCTGCACCTCTTTATCCTCAGCTACTTTAAATTTCTCGAGAAGTTCCTCCTTTTCTTCCTCATCGAGATCGCTTGTCTTCTCGATGTCCTGTTCCTTAGAGTAGGTAACGAGAATCTGATCAAGGTTTTGTTCGATATGAAAAAGCAAGGCTGCGATATGTTGACAGTCGTAGTTGTAGGGACAGTCGCAATTCGAATCGATTGTCTCACACTCCATACGATCGATCTCGATCTCACATTCATAATTATTCTCATACTGTCCTTGCACCTGCCCAGCAATCCGCAAGGTCTTACTATCCAGATGCAACAGTTTGGCGCTCACCACCTTGTTGTTCTCATAGAATTCGCGGCCTTCTTTGACAATAGAGGAAGAAAAATCCTGCTTGAGCTTACGGAAATTTAACATGGCACTTATACCTTCAATTGGACGTTTAGCATGAAGTAATCGTTTTACAAAGTTTTCAATACCACCGCAAGAAAAATTTGCATCCCCCTAGGGATTTTTTCGTGAAAAAAATCTGAGGGATCTTGTATCCTTGCTTCCTTTGCGGGTGTAGCTCAGTGGTAGAGCATCACGTTGCCAACGTGAGGGTCGTGAGTTCGAACCTCATCACCCGCTTTTTTTTTGTGATACTCAAATTGCTAGCTCCTTCTTTCTCAAGGGCGCTAGCAATTTGAGTATGAAACCCCTTCAAGGCAGGCATGAGTACAAAACAAGAAGAATATAAAAACGACAAGATTAAATTCGTGGTCCACAAAAAATCCAAGTGCGTGATTGAATTTGAAGTGGAAGTGTTCCGCCCTATCTGTGTCGAAGCGCAAAAAAAGGCAGCAAAAAAAGTTGGAAAAGAGGTGGTTGTTCCCGGATTCCGCAAGGGAAAAGCCCCTCCTGAGATCGTCGCAAAACGCTACCCGCACGATCTCGACAAACTCTGGCAAGAAGAGATCGCTCAGGCCTCTCACAAGGAATGCTCCCCTCTCGCCAACATCCCCATCGTTCGTCAAGATGCTACAATCACCTTCACCATGCATTCCCATTCCCCAGAGGGAGCTAAACTGACCCTCTCCTTCGAGACAATCCCCGAGATCCCAAGTATCGACCCGGCGAAATGCCTCCTCAATGAGGTCAAAAGGCCCGATACCTCCAAAGAAAAAGTAGAGGAAACCGTTCGACAAACCCAAATGTTTTTTGCCAAATGGGACGAGGTCAAAGACCAGCCGATCAAAGAGGGAGATTTCATCATTCTCGACATCGATATCCTCGAAGAAGATCCCCCACAAAGGCTCTTCTCCAACACTCGGTTCGAAGTCGTTGATAAATCAATGTCCCAATGGATGAAAAAACTCGTCATCGGCAAAAAGAGCGGTGATGTCGTCGAGGGAATCAGTGTCCCCGATGATTCTCTCAGTGAAGAAGAAAAAAAAGAATATCCCCCTAAGAAAATGCGCCTCACGATCCATTCGATCGAAGAGATGACTCTCCCCGAGCTCGATGATGCATTTGCTAAACAGATTGGCACAGCGAGTGTCGATGACCTTCGCAAACGAGTGGAGACCCTCTTAAATACAAAGGCCGATGAACAGGTGCGCGAGCAGCAAAGAGAACAGGTGACCAAATTTCTCCTCTCCCATCCGTTCGAACTCCCCGACTCGGTGATCGAGCGAGAAACCAAATTCCGTCTCGACCAGATGATCTCCGATCCCAAGTTCAAGACGGACTGGGATAAAAGCAATGACAATCAGAAAAAAGAACTGATCGACTCGATCAAAGGGCAAGCAGAAAATGCTGTTCGCATCTTCTACATTTGCCGGAAGATCGCGGCCGACCAGAGCCTCTCTGTCTCACCTAAAGATGTGCCGATGGCCACAACAGATCCTGTCGAGGCTCTTCTCTATCCAGGTCAGCAGCATCACGACCCCCGTCAGCCCGATGTGAAGCAAGCGGAAGCCTACTCCCGTATCCTTCTTGAGAAAACAGAGGATTGGGTGATCTCCCACGCTCAAATTGCCCCCAAGAAAAAAGAGGCAAAGGCCGCTGCCCCAAAAAAAGAAGCAAAAAAGGGAAAAACAGCTCCGAAGAAAAAGGCCGCCGCTCCAAAAAAAGCAGCGGCGGGAAAAACCGCAAAGCCCAAAACCGCCGCCAAGAAGAGTACAAGTAAAAAAACAGCCACCAAACCCAAGAAGAGCTCGTAAGCCCCCTTGCGCAATAACGCTCCCATCTGCAATATGGCGTAAAACTGCTTTCACCAAGGATTTAAAATATGTCGTATACAATTCCCTATGTCATCGAAGAAACTGGCCGCGGCGGCGAGAGAGCCATGGATATCTACTCCCGTCTGCTCAAGGACCGGATCATCTTCATCGGAGATATCAACGATCAGATCGCCAATACTGTGATCGCGCAGCTTCTCTTTCTCCGCGCCGAGGATCCGAAAAAAGACATCAATATCTACATCAACTCCAGCGGTGGCTATGTCACCTCAGGGCTCGCAATTTTCGACACGATGCAGTTCATGACTTTTGATATCAATACCTACTGCCTCGGCATGGCCGCCTCTATGGGAGCTCTTCTCCTCATGGCCGGCACCAAAGGAAAGCGGTTTGCCCTTCCCAATAGCCGGATCATGCTCCATCAGCCAGCAGGAGGCATCACGGGGACTGCAGCCGATCTCGAGCTCCAAGCACGTGAAATCATCGCATTAAAAAAGATCTGCGCCACCATCATTGCTGATAAAACAGGACAACCAATTGAAAAAATCCTTGAGGAGTCAGAGCGGGACTTCTACATGAATCCAGAAGAGGCTGTAGCCTATGGGATCATCGATAAAATCGCCGTGAAAACATCAACTGCAGAAGCGGCACCTACTGCCTAAGAGACCATAATGGCAAAGAAAAACACTCCGACTTGTTCTTTTTGCGGCCGCACTGAAGAGGCTGTGGAAAAACTCATCTCAGGGCCAAACAACTACATCTGCGACAAGTGTGTTCACCTCTGTGTCGATATCATTGAGAAGAAGCCAGTTCACCACGAGCTAAAGATTCTCAAGCCCAAGGAGCTCAAGGAACGCCTTGACGCCTACGTGATCGGCCAAGAGCGGCCAAAGAAGACCATTGCCGTCGCCGTCTACAACCACTACAAGCGGATCCGTTCCCTAAGCAAAGAAGACCAGGTCGAGTATAGCAAGTCAAACGTCCTCCTCCTTGGCCCCACCGGAAGTGGAAAGACCCTCATGGCGCGCACTCTCGCCCAAACACTCGACGTCCCCTTTGCTATTGCCGATGCGACCACCCTCACAGAAGCTGGGTACGTAGGAGAAGATGTAGAGAATATCATCCTTCGTCTTGTCCAATCGGCCGACTACGACGTCTCCCGTGCAGAGATGGGGATCATCTACGTCGATGAGATCGATAAGATACGGAAAACCTCGAGTAACGTCTCGATCACCCGCGACGTCTCTGGAGAGGGTGTCCAGCAAGCCCTTCTTAAAATCGTTGAAGGGACCATCGCGAATGTTCCTCCCAAAGGGGGCAGGAAACACCCCAACCAAGAGTACATTAAAGTCGATACCCAGAATATCCTCTTCATCGTTGGTGGAGCCTTTGGCCATCTAGAAAAAATCATTGCCAAACGCCTCGGGAAAAGCACCATCGGCTTCGACGTGAATGAGACAACAGCCTTCGACACTCAGGAGACCAACTACCTCCTCTCAAAAGTAGAAACCGAGGATCTCGTTGCTTTTGGGATGATTCCCGAATTTGTCGGTCGCTTCAACAGCATCGCCAACTGCAATGAGCTCACAATCGACGACCTGACAGACATTCTCACCGAGCCCAAGAATGCGATCATCAAACAGTATACCCAATTATTCGATGAAGAAAATGTGAAGCTCCACTTTACAGAAGATGCCCTCAAGGCGATCGCCAAAAAAGCCAAAAATACCGGAACAGGAGCCAGAGCCCTCCGGATGATTGTCGAATCTCTCCTCCTCGACACGATGTACGAGGTCCCCTCCGATCCTTCGATCAAAGAGGTGATCGTCGACAAAGACTGCGTCACAAAAAAAGTTCCCCCGACATTAAAGAGAGACTAAGAGACTTTCTCTGAATTCGCTTTCGGTGCAAGAATTTAAGATTTTTGTCTATGAGGCTGATTTGGAAGACGAAGTAAACTTCAGAAAAGTTTGCGAAGTCTGAAAATTAGTGTCATAGAAAAAAAGAAAAATTCGATTTGGACCGGAATGGATTTCAGAGAAAGTCTCTAAAACTTAGAGCCCTGCGTTCGGAACGAACATATCTAAACCCGCAGGCTTAGCTGACGAACCCGCCCCACTTGCTGCGCTCTGTGCTAAAGTGAGTCCTACTCCCTCCAAAGCCGCACTTCCGGCGGCGGACTAGAGGACATTGCTCCCAGAAGACCCACACCAAGAACCCCTTTTACAGCTAGAGCAGCTCCGCCAACAAGAGCTGTCTTACTAACACCTGCTAGGTAGCTTGCTGCTTGAGAAACTGCATCAAGAGCTACTTCTTGGACGTATGCAGCTCCACTCATCGCAGCATCTGCAGCATACTCAGCAGCCACGCCAACGAGCCCTTGCTCCGCAGCAACAGCGAGGGCTGCCACGCCTATTGCCCCTCCAAGCACCGCTCGGCTAAGATAAGGCCCCTGCGATTCTTGCGGCTGAAGAGCATCTTGGTATACCTCTTCCGGCTCTGGAGCATCTTGGTAAACCTCTTCCGGAAGATCTGCTGATGTGATGCGCCAGTTGATGCTTTCCCGGTATCCTGCAATGGCAACATCCAGCAACTTTTTCTGGACACTGGCAATTGTCGCTTTTTCCTTATCCGAACCATCCTTCGGAATCTCGGTTTGATTCATCAAATTTTGAACAGGATCGGTGATCGCATAGTTTGCAAGATCTTCGATATCATCGAGAGCCTGGTCCATTTCCCTTTTGAGTGCTTGGCTTAAGCCCTCAAATAAAATACTCTCTTTGAATCCATCGACTCTATAATCATCACTCCCTGGGCTCGTCTTGCCAAAAGCAATCGCTTCCCGTAAGAAGAGATCGGTCACTCCTTCTTTTTTCACCATCAACATGTTTTCTCTGCAGAAATTTACATACTGCGGGCGAGAAAGAAAAAACATCGTTTCGAGGTCTTTAATATAGGCATTTTCCTCTTTATCCTTTTTATTGAGAGATAGCCTAGGAGGTGTTAGAATGAGATCCTTTCCTGCATTCCATATTTTGCTTCGTAAGCTCCTCTTCTTTCTATGCAGGGCATTTTTCTTTTCCGTCATTTCATGAGTGACTTCCTCACGAACCTCTCCTGCTACTGCCTTCAGCTGCTGGATAGAAAAACCTTCCTCCACTGGATAATGAGAGAGAACCTTTGTCAGTGCATAGATATCGAGCTTCTGAAGTTCATCCCTCAGCTTCGTTAGCTGCTTGAGGTCTTTCTCAATGAGATCCATTGATCTTTGCGTCTCTCCTTCAGAAGGCTGTCGCAGTTGGCTCTCCCTTTGTCTGATCATCTCCCTTATTTTTCCTAAGAGTTTTCCACAGAAAAAATCGGCAAAAGTGTGACGACGAAGTAGGGTCTTACGTACGTCGGCATTTGGGGATTTCATCATCGCATTGCTTAAATCTTCTGAAGCTGTCTGCTTAAAATTCTTCACAAACGCACGAAGGACCTCACTTTTCCCCTTCTTCAAAGGCTCTTTTCCAAAGACATTCCCTTTGCTGTTTATTTGATAAGTCGGTCCGTTTCCAAAAAAGTTCTTCCTAGTACCGCTTATGGCATCATTTAGCGCGGTATACTTCGTTTCTACCTCATTGCTTGTAGGTCGCATGAGATGGAAGGTATACTCTTTTTTTGTTTGAGGATCCTTAAGGGTTATGTTTTTCAAAGCAAAATCAATATTTGTAATCCTGATCTCATTGAACCGATTTGGATCAAGAAAAGCCGCCTGTCCTTCATCACTATTGAAGAGAGATTCTCGCAGAGTGCATAGAGCGGTCAGCTCTTCCTCGCTTATTTTCTCCGTGCAACTAATCGAACTGCCAAGACAAAAGGTATCTCTCAGTCTTTGCACGACCTCTTCTGAGTTACGATAAATTTCACTAGTCATGATTATTACCTTTAAATAAAAACCGCCAAGCTTACCTGCTTGGCGGTGTGTTTTTCCTCCCTTAGGCTGCTGGTGCAGCTTTATTGGTGCTGCGCATTTGCTGGAGAACCCCAGGCTGTCTCTGCGCACTTTGAATCGCAGATCCCATTGCTTCTCCGTTCGCCTGTTGTCTGCTTCCAGACAGGCCTGCTGCTGTTCCTTCAAGAGTCTCTTGGGATTTGTATTCTCCCTGTTTCCATTGACCAACACCTTGTGTTCCAGAACTGATGGCACCCGTTCCCTGCTGAACAAGGTTGTTGACCATTTGCCGCGAGTTGTTCACTCTCAGCATCTTACTTGTCTGCGAGTTGATATCCCGCGACTTGGTATCCATCCTACTATTCAAGTCATCTTGGAACCCTTGGTACTCTTCTGGATTCCTCTTGATTTCTGCAATTGCTTGCTTGGTTACAGGATCGTTTTCATCCACTTCAGAATACTGCCCCTGAAGAAGTTCCTCTTTTCGGGCCATAACGGCCGTGTTCTCTTGTGATGGTCCCCCAATAGGGCTCGCTTGCTCAGTTTCTTGCCCCATCGAATCAAGGGATTTCATCGACTGCATATCGGTTTCAGAACTCTGCAATTGTTCACTTGATTCGTTGTACTCACCCGATCCCATTAAGTTACTTGCTCCGTATCCAAGCGCAGAACCTGCTATCGAGAGCGCTCCACCTACAATCATCGAAACGCCGAGCCATACAGCTGCTTTAACGATCGCCGATGCTTGACCTTTTGCCTCTTTTGCCTGCGTCTGTAACATCTCTCCTTGCTGCTTCTGATCTAGCTGAACGATCTTGTTGTACATCGCAAGAATCTCATAGATAGAAGGGGCTGCAAGAGCTGTCGGCCCTACACTTCCCTGCATAAGGGAATTCCCTGTAGAAGAGACAGCTCCCTTTTGGGCAGTCACTTCCTTCTCGTTGACTGGTTGTTGTGCTATTACTGCCATTGTTTTTCTCCTTAACTTTCTTTTTTTATTATTAAACTGGTGTATCTAAAATGTTTGCTATGCCGGCTTCACCTGCCATTAAGTTCGCGATGGATTCATTGTCAATGTTTTGCTGCTTAATATTGTTCACATCGCTTAACTGCGCTTGCTTCGCTTCCTGAGCATTCATCCTTTCTGCAGTTCGGACAAGGGAAAAGTCCGCTTCGTATTCACCGAGCTTCTTTAACCTCACTCCCTGGTCCAGTACGAAGATCCCTTTTGCAGTCCCCGCTCCGGCTTCGACAAGGAGTCCTGTCTGTCTTGCCGTGTTCACTGCGGAAAGGAGCTTTGAGCCGGCAGTCATATCTCTTAGCTGCTGCACGAATCGTCCATATCTCGTCGCAGTGTCTACTTCAGAGGATGCATCCGCCATCCCTTCGGCCATTGCAGCTCCTGATAGAAGACAGACAACCATTGAAATTACAGCCATAATGATTGTCAGCTCTTCTTCAAGCGCTTTTTTGCGCTTAGAGCTGTAATTCATATCTGTTGCAATCGCTTCAGCAATGTTGGTCACAACACCGGTTGACGATGCTGCCTGCATGCCGTTCATAATCATTAGGTCAGCTCTAACGCTATTGTACTTATTAAATGCTGACTTGAACTTTGAGAGCATGCTCTTCGAAGAATTTGCCTCTGTTTCCGTTTCTTCGGTCATCTCAGTGGTATCTGCTTCTTGTGCATCTTCTGATGCATTCATTGTCGTCATTTCGACCGAGTCAGAGGCTTCCTCTGTAGTATTTGCTGCTTCAGATGCCGCACTCGTTGGAGCAATGCCATAGGTAACCGCAATCACCGCAAGCGTTATCACCACTGACGCGGTAATATTCGCGGCTTCTTTGTGCATGCTCATATCTTCCAGAAGGTTTGCAACCCCCTTAGTCGCGGATTTAAAAGCTCCTGACTCAGAAAGAGCGCACATTGCCGTCGTAAGGATCGCAATCTCTGGCTGACCCGAAGCAATTGCAACGACATCGACTACAGCCGTGACAAAGACAGTGGCAAATGTCTCCCAAAATTTCGCTGTCTTCTCTTTCTCGGACTCTTCGTGGACCTTCGTCATCTCGTTTTGAATCTTCTGCAGATTTTCCTTCGCGAGCTTCACCTCATACTGAGCAATTTGACCGTTCAAGTTGTTCCTCTGCGCTTCATATTTTGTGATCATTACCTGAAGCATCTGCAAAGCCATCACCATGTCGGCCATCGCCTTCTCAAACTTAGTGCTCGCAGGACTAGCTCCGTTCGTGGCAGCGCTCTGGACCTCTTTAGCCCTCTTAGCTCCCCCTTTGGCTCTAGCAACATCCTTTTCTAGCATCTGCACGAGAGCTCCAAGATGGCGAAGCTCCTTTTGCTGCTTGTTCTTTTCTTTCTCTGATACGAGGTTCAGAGCTCCCCTCTCTGCTGCGAAAGAGGGACTTGTAGCTGTTATATATTGTTGTGCTGTCATAAAAATTCCTCTTTAGTTTACGAGATAATATTTCCTAGCATATTGGCCAGTGTAGACAAGATGCTAAGTACTCCTTGTGCATACTGAGCCATACTCTGCAGGTTCGAGGCATCTGTCGATGTCTGTCCCTGAGAACTTTGCACCTGAGAATCCTGCTGACCCTCTGCCGCTTGCGCTTGTGATGACCACTGATTGTATAGCGATTGATAATAGGCAACATCCTTACTGCTGGCATCTTTAAGCCAACCCAATGCTTCGGGAAGTGCGGTATTATTCCAGTAGTCATAGATATTGGTTTCCATCTCTACGTTTTTCTCAGTCGCGTTAGCATCGATAATCTGCTGCGTGCTCATGCTCTGCTGGTTATTCTTCATCGCCTCCATCAAAGCCAGCATGAAGTTTCCAGATATGAGATTTTTAGATGCCGTGTGGCTTTCATGGCTTTTGATATTTTCTACTAAAATGTTACTCATGATTTACCTCTTTGTTATCCTGATCTCTGGTTTCGAACCGTAGTTGCCGTATACTTTAGCAGTGACTGCGATGCAGACTGGAATTCCCCTAGGAACTGCTTGAACTGCTGCGTCAAGTACTGCAACTGTGTATTTGTCGTCGTCGACAACGCCGAAACCGTCTGGTTAAGGGTTTGGAAAGCATTTTGAAGCTTCGCCCAATGCTTCGAATAGTCACCATTCGTCGGATCGGTCACACCTTTCGTTCCTCCCCACGCTTGGAGATCCCAAGTCATCGCCTGAGCATTACCGAAGTCTGTGGAACCAGAATTGAAGACATCTGCAATCGAACTCAAAGAACTCTGCAAGCTCGAAAGTGAACTCGAATCGATCACCCTCTCATTTTCGGGCAGTGATTTCTCATAGCTAAGAAATGTTTGGAGTTGATTGTAGTGGTTGAGAAAATCGGTCATATGCTTGCTGCTCGCACTACTAGAAGTCGCGTCGTTCATCTCGGTCTGCATAGTCCCAAAGGTATCCCTAAGGCCTGTTTCCACATTCATCACATCGGAAAAAGCCGTCACCTGAGCCCCCTGGATGTCCTGAATCTTGTTCATCACAAGCATCACTCCAAACATGGGGTTTTTCATGGTGTGCAGCATCGCCAAAAGCTTCTGCAGATCCTGTTTCTCTAGGTTATATTGCCCCATTGCCTGTTCCCATTGGATAAGGCTCGAGTGGACCCCTTTCGGGAGGTCACTTGGAGGAGCTTGCATTAGTTGTCCTGGCATAATAGACTCCTGTTTTATTATGGTTTTTTATTACTTTATATTCTTCTTAACCTCAATTATAAGAAATTATTAATATTTTGTCAAATTAATCCTTACAAAAATCTAACAAGATCTTAACAATATAGAGAAAATTTTTACAGGTGCTTCACGAGGTGAGATTTACGTCTTTTTCCACTCTTTTTTACGGGAACGCCGGGTTCGGCTGCGAATGGGCTTTTTGGGGGTTTCCCCCTCTATGGGCTCTTTTCTCCCCTTATGAAGGGAGGAGGAGAGCTTGCGGGCTGAGTCGTAGAGCTTACTCTTAGACTCCTGGACGAGCTGCCACTGCTCAGGGGTGAAATTGCTGGGATTCTCGGCAAAGGCAGAGAGCTCTTCTTCGCTCATCCCTGTCGCCTCGGCCGTTATTTTAGAGATCTCCTGAAGCTTAGTATGGAGACGACTCATCATCTGGATCATCTCTTCCCGCTCTTCTTTTTCTGCGGATGGGAAGCTTTTTCGCAATTCCTCAAAAAAGAGAACCGCCTCTTTGAGGATCTCTTCAAGACTGACATCTTTAGGGTTTTCTTTTCCTTCTTCTAAGAGGGCCAATAATCTCTTGTATTCTTCTTTGATCATACCTTTATTATATCAAATTTTTATTTAATATTAAAGACATGTAGTAAGTATCTAATTTAGAATAACTTGAAGAATTATATTGCAATTAAATCCCCTTAGGGCTTTAATTTTACGTACACCCCGGGTATTGAGAAGGTTAAGAGGAACATACGCAAATGGACCATTTGAAAGAACTTTGTGAAGATCTTGAACTCGACCCGAACCTGGAGAAATCGAAAGTGGGAAATTACCTCCTTCCCATCACCGAGTCGCTCCAGATCGAGGTTAAGAACCTGGACCCGGGGGTCTATTTTTTCTCTCCTATTTCTCCCTGCCCCAAGCAGAAGAAGGAGGAGCTCTTCATCCTTTTAATGAAAGCCAACCTCTTCGGTCAGGGAACCTTCGGAGCGGCAATTGGGCTCGAGGAGAAGGAGAATCTCTTGACACTCTCCCGGGATATCCATTATGACATGGATTACCGGGCCTATAGAGAAGCATTGGAGGACTTTACCAATATTGTCCAATATTGGAGGGATGAAGTTGCAAGGCACGAAAGAGAAGCCCAAGACGGGATTTTAGGATAAGATGAGCGGCTATTTCATTGCAGAAGAAGGTCCTCTAGCGGGAATGATCATCGCCTTCGAAGAGGGAAAGGAAGATCTCGAGTGGAGCCTCGGAAGGGACCCGGATGCCTCGGATGTGATCCTAGAAGACCCAATGGTTTCTCGGAGGCATGCGGTCATCCGCCTCTCCCCCGAAGGGTTCATCCTCGAAAACCTCAGTACTGTCAATCCCATCACCCTCAATGGGATGATGGTGGTCGATCCGGTGCTGATTCGAGAGGGAGATATCATCCAGATCGGTTCGACTTTCTTCCGCTTCACTGAAAAATCACCGGAACCACTAGAAGCAATAGAGCCTCCGCCTACGGCAAATGAGGCCCAGCCCCCAGCTCCTGAGGAAGGAGAAGAGAGGCATGCGGAAGTGCCCTCTGAGCTCCACTTTGGCCCTACTCCTGATACCCGCTGGCTACTAAAGGTGATCTCAGGACCTAACACGGGGGCTGAGTTTGCAATGCACAAGTCCTCCACCTACTTAATCGGGAAAGATCCCAATATATGCGACATTGTCTTCCAGGACCTCAGTGTCTCTCGCCAACACGCTAGGCTCACAATCGACGGCGAAGAGAACGCTTTTGTAGAAGACCTCGGGAGTCGCAATGGGGTGATCGTCAATGGAGAGCTGATCGATGAGAAGCAACTCCTTTCTTCCCAGGATCTTGTCGCTCTGGGGACGACCACTTTCCTCGTCATCGATAGACACGAGGCCAGGGAGACGATTATCTCCCCTCCAGCAGCAATTTCAGCGATTCCCTCTGTAGAAAGGGAAGCGGCAAAAAAAGAAGCGAAGATAAGAAAAGACTGGAAGGAGCTAATCATCCCGAAGCGCCATCTCGCGATCGCGGGAGTTTTTGGAGCTATCCTCTTCGGCAGTGTTTTTGCGATGCTCTCTCTCTTTAAGGCAGAGGCAGTTATTGTGAAAAAGGTCGATGGGAAAGAGCAGATTAAGGAGGCTATCGCGGCATTTCCAGGGGTGAAGTTCTCCTTCAATGAGCCTTCGGGCAAGCTCTTCCTTATGGGTAATGTGATGACGACGATCGATCACCAGGAACTCCTCTATATCATTAAAGGGATCCCTTTTATCCAAGATACCGATGATAATGTGATCGTCGACGAACTCGTCTGGCAGAACATGAATGCTCTCCTCTCCACAAACCCCAACTGGGTGGGGGTATCGATGTATGGACCAACCCCAGGGCAGTTCGTTTTGCGCGGGTATGTGGGAACAGTGACGGAGGCGGAGAAGCTCAGTGACTATATCCATCGCAACTTCGACTATCTCGACAGGCTCAAAAATATGGTGGTCGTCGAAAAAAATCTCGAAATCGAGATAGACAGTCTCCTCGTGGAGAAAGGGTTCTCCTCGGTTGTTTTCGAGCTCAGCAATGGGGAGATTGTCCTCTCAGGCAGGGTCGACAAAGAAATGCACTATTCATTCGACGGTTTTGTCAATGATCTCGGAATGATCCCCGGAATTAGGATCGTCAAGAACTATGTGATCACGACAACTGCCGAATCCTCTCGCATCGATATCACTAAGGACTTCCAGATCACTGGCTATTCGAAACAGACAGATGGAAACTTCTTTATTGTGATCAATGGGAGGATTTTAGAGCACGGAGATCACATCGATGGGATGAAGATCACCAAGATAAACCCCCGCGTTGTCCTCCTAGAAAGAGAGGGAATGCTCTATAAAATTGATTATAGCACGCATTAAGGGTTGCCTGAAATGCCGTGCGTGAGCAAAATGACGACAAGGGGTAGATCCTAACATAAGAGGAGTCAGATAGGGTATGTTTGGTTTAGAAAAAAAAGAGCCTAAAGAACCTTTCCAGTTCGATCTAGAGGTGGATCTCAAGGCAGATCCTAAGATGGCAGACGCTATGCTTAAGAGTGTCCAAGAGAGACTGGGAAAGCTAAAAGATTTATTGCGCCAAGGTGCAGAGAATGAAGACTTCGATGAATACGGAGTCCTTTTACACGGTTATGCCGCACTTGAAAAGGTGCTAAAAAAAGTGATGAAAAAACAGTAAGGAGAGAGCGAAAATGGGTCAACCAACCTTTCATTCCCCATGGGCGGGAACGATCACCTTCTCGACTTTGATCAAGTCCTATATTCGATTGCAGAGTAAGGTAGTTTCGGCTGTAAAACAAGTCGCGAGTAAAATCTCCTCTGCAACACCGGGTCGGTTTCTGCTCTTGCAGTTCCAGATGAGTCAGGTCACCCAGATTGGTGACTCGATCTCCAACATCGTCTCGCAGGTGATGTCGGTCATCAACAACGCGATCCGGAATCAGAAATCTGCGTAAGCATTAGGAGGCTAGTATGGCAGATACAGAACAATTCAAAGACCACTTTGTCCTACTTTGTGAGGCGGGATTCATTGCCGTCAACCAAGCGGATGAAGATGCAGCAAGCAAGCTTTTCAAAGCCTCCGAGTTGCTAAACCCCGAGAATACTCTCCCAAAAGTGGGCCGGGGATACATGCACCTCATGAAGCTCGAGCTGAAAGATTCTTGCCGCCTCTTTGAAGAGGTGCTCGCCAAAGAGCCCGACAACGAGATGGCTAAAACTTTCCTCGGACTTAGCTACTCTCTCACGACAACTGAGGTAGAAAAAGGAGAAGGACTTCTCAAGCAAGCCGCGAAAAAATCCGATGACCCACAAGTGAAAAAGCTCGCAGATACGACGCTAGACTTTGTGGAGAAATTCGTCAAAAAGGCGCCGACTCCTCTTGAAAGCCCCCCTGAAGAGAAAAAGAAAGAGAAAAACGAGTAAGCAAAAATGCCCACACCTCCTGACGGAATCCCCCCTCTTAAGCCGACACCGTCTATCGCTGAAGGTGAGCAAAAAATGCCTACTGAGGCAGGTCGATCCTTTGGCTCTTATATGGAAGGGGGAGAGACTAACCCCCTTCTCACAAGTGGTCAAAGTCCTCAGGTCTCCCCTTTCGACCTCGCTCATGGGAGGATTCCCGCACCGGGCCCTAACTTCAACACGATCCAGCAGCAGGCTCTTACCTCCCAGTCGACCATGGGAGACATCTCCAATCAGCTGAATACCCCGAAACTCAAGCTCAAGCAGTCGTCGAAATACCTTCTCAGGAACAAGCTCACTGCGGCAAAAAAACAGATCCTCTCCGCCAGTAATAAACTCGGAGCGCCCATCGAAGAGGGAGAAGAGGCTCCTGCCGGCGCGGGGCCACTGCAACAATTCTTAAGTCTTGTCGCCTCAGGGCAAAACCAGCTCCAAGCGGCGCAAAACCACCTCACTTCCCTGGCAAAATCGGGGAAATCGATGAAACCCGCCGACATGCTCCTCGTCCAGATCAAGCTCAGCAAAGCCCAGCAGCAATTGGAGTTCTCTTCAATGCTTCTGAGCAAAGCTGTCGATGATCTGAAGATGATGATGAACATCCAGCTGTAAGCCATAAGGTCCTATGGACGAAACGCCAGATTTCGATAGAATTCTCACACACCTCGATGAAATTGAACTCACGACCGTTCACGGTCGGATCACCGAAGTGGTCGGTATGCTCATCAAAGCGGTCATCCCCGATGTGAAGATGAGCGAGATCTGTCTCATCAAACGAGACGGAGATCCCCTGATGTCAGAAGTCGTCGGCTTCACCAAGGAAGAGGTCTTCCTCTCTCCCTTAGGTGAGATGTACGGGATCGGCCCCTCGTCGGAGGTCATTCCGATGCGGATGCGAATGCACATCAAAGTGGGAGATGAGCTTCTCGGGCGGGTCCTCAATGGCTACGGAGAACCGCTCGATCTCGAAGAGCAGGGTCCCCTCAACGTAACCGAGTCCTACCCAGTCATCCAATCCCCACCCGATCCGCTCAAGCGACAACTCATTACTGAGCCTTTAGAGACCGGTGTGCGCGCCATCGACGGAACTCTCTCTGTAGGGAAAGGACAGAGAATGGGGATCTTTGCCGGCGCCGGAGTAGGAAAGTCGACCCTCCTGGGAATGATCGCCCGCAACGCTGTCGCCGATGTGAATGTCATCACCCTCATCGGGGAGCGGGGACGAGAAGTACGCGAGTTTTTGATCAACGACCTCGGTCCAGAAGGGATGAAGCGCTCGGTTGTGATCGTCTCCACCTCTGATCAGGCTGCCCAGCTCCGCATTAATGCCGCCTACGTCGGCACCGCTATTGCCGAGTACTTCCGCGGCCAAGGCAAAACGGTGATCCTGATGATGGACTCGGTGACTCGCTTTGCCAGAGCGCTTCGCGAAGTTGGACTAGCCGCTGGTGAACCCCCAGCCAGGGCTGGGTTCACCCCTTCGGTTTTCGCCACCCTACCTCGCCTCCTCGAGAGGTCAGGTAATTCCGACAAGGGGTTCATGACCGCCTTCTACACGATTCTCGTCGAAGGAGGTGACATCTCTGAGCCGGTCTCCGATGAGACCAAATCGATCCTCGATGGGCACATCATCCTCTCTGACGATCTAGCCAGACAATACCACTACCCAGCAATCGACATCCTCGCCTCCATTAGCCGGATCATCACCCACATCGTCGACGATGAACACATCGAACTCATCGGGAAACTCCGAGAGGTCCTCGCCCACTACAAAAAGAATGAGCTCCTGATCCGGATTGGGGAGTACAAGCCAGGATCGGATAAGCAAGCCGACTTTGCGATCAAATACATCGACCCGGTCAACCGCTTCCTCAAACAAAAGGTCGATGAAACCTCTTCGTTTAGTGAGACCCTCCAGCAACTGAAAGCCCTCTTTAGATAATGGCAAAAAAATACCCCCTCGAACAGCTCGTCTTCATAAAAAAAAAGAAGCTCGAAGAGGCTGAGCGGATCCTTCGCGAAGCGAAAGACAAGCTCGACCTCGAAGAGGAGAAACTCAAAAAAGTTGAAGCCGAGCGGGACAAAGTCTTAAAGCACAAGCAAGACAAACTCGAGCAGATCCGCGATGCTCTCGACAAAGGGACCCGCACCGACAAGATCGAGCAGATGCGCCTCTACTTAAAACTCGTCAAAGAAAAGCTCATCGCCCACGAAAAAAAAGTCTCCGATCAGGTAAAAGAGGTAGAAAAGGCCGAAGAGGCCATCGAAGCTGCCCGGAAGGTGATGGTCTTGCGCCAACAGCATGTCGAGAAACTCAAAGAGCACAAGGGTGAGTG
This sequence comes from Chlamydiota bacterium, assembly GCA_011064965.1. Taxonomy (GTDB): domain Bacteria; phylum Chlamydiota; class Chlamydiia; order Chlamydiales; family Rhabdochlamydiaceae; genus Sacchariniichlamydia. The sequence continues at coordinate 72,971 of JAAKFS010000007.1, read as the reverse complement.
GACAAAAGAGATGCTAAAGGAGCTCGAAAAAGAGGAGGCCAAAGAGGCGGAAGAGATGAGCACGGCCCGCTTCATTCGGCAAAAGAAAGAGAACAAGAGGTCTTAGATGGCGGATATTGGTAAAGTGGAAGGGGACATCAACAGACCCGAGCCCTCCAGTCCCAAAAAGAAAAAGGGGACCGACTCCAAAGCCTTCAAAGAGATGATGAAAGTGGGTAAGGTCCGCGAGACCGACCCCGAAGAGCAGCGCAAGCGCAAACGCCCCTCCGAGTCAGAAGAAGAGCAGCAAGCAGCGCAAACCACCCCCCTCCCACGGCAAGGACTCGATGAGGAGCTTGCTGAGCCCTCTCCCTACGAGCCCACGAGCGTCCCAAAAGAGAGAGAGATCCCCACCACCGAAGGCGCTCCTCGCCCTCCCCTCACTGCTCCCCCTCCCACCTCAGCAGAAGGAGTCGAAGGAACTCCCTCCACTACAGCTCCAACAGAGAAACCCTCAGAGCCGACCCAAGCAAAGAAAGCCGCTCCTCCAAAGGCAAAAAAACGGGCTGAAAAGCTGAAGAAAGAGAAAGAGGCACCCCCGCTTCCCGTAAAGGGAGCAAAAAAAGAAGCTTTAGCAGAGACCGCCGCAAAGCAAAAAAAAGTCGAAGAGAGCAAAGAGGCCTTCTTCCAGCAAATGACCCCAGCCCAGAAAAAAGAGATCGAAGAAAAAGGAGAAGGACAAAAGCCCGTAACAGAAGGAGCCCCTTCCACTCTCCCGCCGGGAGCATGGGAGGCCATTCAGCCAGATGAAAAAGAGGCGAAGGTCAAGGAGAAAGAGACCGAAGAAACACTCATTTCCGCTCCTCGAACGGATGCAGAGCTCCCTACTGCTCAGCCCACTGCCATTACCGAGCCCCTCCCTCCCCTAGCCGCTCCCTTTGCAAACCTCCATCCGCAGGTTGTCCAGCTTTTCGAGAGGATGGTAGGCGTCATGACCGTCATGCACGAATCAGGGATAACCGAAACCACCATCAACCTCGACAACCCCCAATATGCTAACTCCCGCTTCTTCGGGGCGCAAATTGTGATCAGAGAATTCAGCACCGCTCCCAAAGTCTTTAATATCGAATTGCGGGGAAATGATGAGGCGACGACCCTCTTTTCCGCCAATGCGCAGGAATTAGTGGCAGCTTTTCAGGGGGCGAACTATAATTTCACTGTAGGCAGGGTCGATACGAGCTATCTGCCAAGCGAAATGAGAAAAAAAGCCCAGCGCGTTACCCGTAAAAAAGGAAAAGGAAAAAAATAAATGACTAAAGTCACCGAATCACTTTCCGCCTTCAAGACCATAGCCAAACAGAGTGAAAAATTGCGATTCGAAAAGAAACGCTATCCCAGAACACCAAAGAGAGCCAAATTTTCAAAAAAAGTCCAAGCAAATTCCCTCGCTCTTTTTAAAAAAGAACTAAAAAAAGAAAAGCTCGCATCCACAAATGCAGGATCAACACAAGATGGGCCGCTGCAAAATCCCCTCACCCTTAAGGCGGAAGCAGAACTCGCAGTGAGATCGAATCGAATCGCCCCGTCTGTGCAAGTGAGCCAACTCTTCGATAAAATGGTGAGTTCCCTTTTCACCATTCACAAAGAGGGAGTCTCAGAGACCACTTTCAACCTCGATGGGACCGAGTTCGCCTCCTCGATTTTTTCCGGAGCCCAAATCACCATCACCGAGTACAGCACAGCTCCGAAGATTTTTAACATTCAATTCTGTGCAACACCCGAAGCCCTCGCTTTTTTCGAGGGACATGCCGGCGAGCTGATGAATGCCCTCCAAAAGGGAAAGTTCGACTTTGGAGTCCACCGCCTCGATACCACGCTCATGGCCGAAAAAGACCAGAGACTCCTCCCCAAGGTTGAGAGAGATCTTGAAAAAGAGGAAAAGGGCCGATGACAGAGACCCCCCTCTCCCTAAAAACGCTCGAAGGGGCTCTAGAGGAGGCCGCTCTCATTCCCCTATGGGGAACCCCTCCCCCATTTCCCTGGGATGCCCTATCAAAGAGCCTTGCCCAGTGCTTCGACAAAAAGACTTTTTCCCTGTCAGCGCAAAAAACCGACTGGCTCGAGAAAGAAGAATTTCTCAGCGGCATGGGAAGTGCTTCTGCCTGCTTAACCTTCTCCCTTTCCCCGTTGCCAGGTGTCTACCACTTTGTCCTCCCCAGGGAGGGACAAACAAAGCTTCTTGAGCTCCTCCTCACAGAAGAAAGCTCCAGCAAGGGATTCACCGATGAGGCCCTGAATCAGGGATTTTTTCACTTTGCCTTTGTCTCCGCCCTCGATGCCTTCAATCGAGAAAGCCCCTATGGTGATCTCACCGCTTGCCTAGCCGAAGAGAACCCCCTTCCAGAAGAGAGGGCCCTATGTATCGATGTCTCCCTCGATATCGATGGCCATCCCCTTATGGGGCGGCTCATCTGCCCAAGAGAAACACAAGCAGCTTTTCGCACCCACTTTGCAATGGAAAAGCCCCCCTTGCTCTCCGACCCAAGCTTTGCCGATACCCCTATCCCTTTACTTCTCGAGGTGGGACAGACCCAAATCCCCATCGACAAGTGGAAACAAGTCAAACAGGGGGATTTCATCCTCCTCGATCGCTGCACCTACGATATAGAAAACAAGCGCGGGAGAGCCTCTCTCGTTCTTGGCAAGACCCGTCTCTTTGATGTCCGCATCAAAGAGGGCGAGGTGAAAATCCTTGAGCAGGCCCATTACCAAGAGGAAACCCCCATGACTGATCAAGTCCCCCCAGAACAGCCTTCGGATGAAAACGACTCCACGATGGAAGAAAAGATGAGCGAAGAGCGCCCCATGTGGTCTCCACCAAATGGGGAAGAAGAAGAGGCCCCGATCATCCCCGTGGGAGATGTCCCCCTCACTCTCACCGTCGAAGTAGGACGGCTGAAGATGCCTTTAGATAAACTCTCGCAATTAGAACCAGGCAACCTTCTCAATCTTGACGTCCAACCAGAAAGCGGTGTCTACCTCACAGTGGAAGGAAAGCGGATCGCCAAGGGAGAGCTCGTTAAAGTCGGAGAACTCCTCGGCGTGAAAATCCTTACCCTAGGAGGCTAGGTGCCAGGAGGAGAGAAAAAGTTCTTCAAGCAACACACCCTCCCCTCAGTAGCTGAGAAAGAGAGTGAGATCCCTCCCGTCCCAGAAAAGATCGGCCCCTACAGAATCGAGACCCTCCTCGCCAAAGGGGGAATGAGCCTCCTCTACCTCGGCTTTGATCCCGATACAAACGAAGCCAGAGTTGTAAAAGTCCTCTCTCCAGAATATGTGAACCACCCAGAGATGGCCGACCATTTCCTCTGGGAAGCAAAGATCATCGGCCTCACCAGTCATCCCAACATCGTCAAGCTCTACGACTACGGTAAGTGGGAAGAGGGGCTCTACATCGCCATGGAGTTCATCCGGGGAGTATCCCTGCGCCAGTTCCTCATCCAACAGTCATTTTCCCTCAAGCGCTGCCTCGATATCATCCTCCAGGTTTCCTATGCACTCCTCCACCTCCATACCCACGGGGTGATCCACAGAGACCTTAAGCCCGAGAACATCCTCATCGCAGAAGATGGCGAGGTCAAAGTGATCGACTTTGGGATTGCTCAACTTCACGAAGATGAAGAACAACCCTCCCTCGACCGCCAAATCGTTGGCACCCCCAGCTACATGAGCCCCGAGCAAAAAGAAAACCCCCAAAATGCCTCGTTTGCTTCCGACATTTTCTCCCTCGGAGTGATCACCTACGAACTCATCCTAGGCAAGCTCAGCTATGGGATGATCAATCTCACCCTCCTACCCTCCGGCCTCCAAAAAATCGTAGGTAAAACCCTCGCCATTTCCCCTTCCGAGCGGTACCAGGACATCGTCCCCTTCATCACCGACCTCACCGACTACTACAAGTCCCCCGCCATTGAAAAAGACCGCCCCGGAGGAGACCAAGTCATCGAGTTCATGGAGATACTCCAAAGAGCTGACGCTGCCCTCTCAACCTTTGAAAAGCCCCGCTGGCCCCAATTCGAAATTGGGATCGCAAGAGACCCTAATCCCCACGAAGTCGGCCTCTACCTCGATTTTTTTCGCTTTGCGAATAACACCATGGCCATCATCCTCGCCCACCCTAGCAAAACGGGAGTCACCGCTCCCATCCACACAGCTGTTCTCCGCGGAATGATCAAGAGCCTCATTGCCCCCCACCTCGCCACAGAAGTCCCTTTTGAGCCATCCGCCTTCACAACCACCCTCAATGCCCTCCTTTGCGATGACAAAATGGAAGAAACCTTCCACTTCCACATCCTCAAACTGATCCCCTACAATGACACCCTCTCCTATCTCTCCTGCGGCCCCGCTGGCCCCCTCTTCCACACCACAGTCGGGAAAAACACCCCCCGCACGATCACCTCTGACAACCCCCTTCTCGGGACCTCCCTCTCTTCCACCTTCACCAAGTCAGGCGATACCCTGGACGATGGGGACCTGATCGTCTTTCACCCCTTCCCCGAAGAGTCCTTTGAGGACCCCCTTCACCAGGTAATCACACGCAACGTCCTCCTCTCCTGCAATCGCCTCGCCGAAGAGGTCCTCCATGCAGCGACTACAGTCCCTGAGTACAAGGACCTTACCCACCCAAAAGTGGTCCTCACCCTCCACCGTATCTCGTAATCCCAATTCTTATTTACATTTAAACAAAAAAATGGCATTATTATGATTAATATCAACACACTCAATAAAAACATAATATTATGTCAGGCATACACAATACAATATTAGCAGGAGCAAGTTCTGCTGCTTCTTCTTTGAATCAAAAGGCTCAAAATGCTCTAGCCATCTTCAAGGCCATTGAAAATAACCAAACAGATCAGGCTGTAGATCTTATCGAGAAATCAACCTTCTATGCTGAAGCAAAAAACGATAGAGGTATCCCTCTTCTTTTCTATGCCTGCGAGCATGGCGATGTAATGGTAATCAATGCCCTTCTCGCTAATAGAAAGCTTATCCATTCAGAAAAAAACGGCCTGACACCTCTGCTTTTTGCGTGTTCAATTGGAAGAGCAGATATTGTTAGTTTTCTCCTCGATATAGAAAATAAGTTTCCCGACTTTGATGACTCGAAACTAAAAATCGCACTTCGGGACGCTTGCCAAGATGAGCATGACGAAATAGCATTCACCCTGCTAAATCAAGGAATCACGCTCAGAGAAAATGACCAAGATGTTGCTGATCAATTCCTCAAAAACATAATGAAGACGAAAAACACATACCAAGAATACGCCGATCGCCTACTCAATGCGGGTGCGTTCACAGAGCCTATGAGCATCGAGAGGATCAATCGATGGTTGATGGTAACTGCAGAACAGAGAGAAAAAATTGAAAACAAAGTCGAACAGAAATTAACTCTTGTCGATGAAAGAGGATATTTTCCAATAAAAAAACTAGAGGATGCTGACACTGTACTAAAAAAGGTACTTGTAGTCATATGGCAATATGAGCGGTGTATTGAACTACTGAGAGGCAATGACGACATTCCCAAAGTTGTCCTTCCTCCAAACATAGGAAGTTCTTACTCCTATTATAGTTCAGAAGAACCTGAGGACTCTGCTGGAACGGGAGAGTCTGTATCTACATAGAGCAGTACTACTCGTAGCCGCGGATTATTAACCCAGTTCCTAGAACAAAAGAAAGAGCTCATCATTCCTTATAAGGCTGGTACTTAGTCAAAAAAGTTATCAAGAGAATCTCTCCTCATCTTTTCCCGCCAGGTGTTGTGCTCAATCTTGCTAACTTTCTGCAAGTTGATCTCGATCTCCGCTCTTTGATGGGTAAAAACAATCAGGGAGCGTTTTCTTGAGAAACCTTTTTTGACTAAGCACTGGAAGATTTTCCAAGATCCAGATCAACAAGATTAAAATCCCCTTGCCTTTTTCCTTTTGGAAAAATCCAAAATAGCATAAGTTTTGCTTTCAGTACTGATCATAAGGCAGGTATACCGCGCGCGATGAAGTTTTGCCTGAAAACATTCCTAGCGTTTTTCCTTTTGCTTCACACCCAATTTTTCTGTGAAGAAGGGGGAGAACCCTTGCAGGAATACGATGACGATGCCTTTTTATCCGAAGGGGAAAGTGCCCAACAAAGCACTGGCCTGATCGGTTGGTCTCTCTTTCGTTCAGAAGGAGATGATGAAGACCGCTATATCATCAATTTCAATAACGTCTCTATCGTCGAATACATCCGCTTTGTCTCAAAAATTTCCAACTTAAACTTCTTGTTCGAAGAGGGGGATCTCGACTTCGCAACGACGGTGATCTCTGAAGAGCCGTTGACTGTTCAGAACATTGTCTCAGCCCTTATTCAAACGCTTCGCGCTCGGGGGTTTTCTATTCTCGTGCAAGATAGTAACTTGATGATCACAAGAAGTAGAGAGATCAATCAGATCCCCACTATTGTCACGCAAAAAGACCGAGATAAATCGGGAGACAACGCTCCCATCATCACCCGGGTCTTCCGGATCCAAAACGCAAACCTCAATTCCCTTTCAGAGATCATTAGACCGATGATGTCACAAGGGGCAATGGTTGATGTCTCTAACGAGACCAGACAGCTCATCGTCACCGATATCACCACTAATGTCGATAAAGTAGCTACCCTCTTGCAAAGCCTCGACTCCCCCCACTCTCCCCTCGAAATCGATAGCTATAAAGCTAGGCATCTCTCTGTGGTATCACTCACAGCAATGACCGATCTCATCATCACCCCATTTAAAGATGGTAGCCCCCTGACTTTTGTCCCACAGGTGGAGACCAACTCGATTTTCATCGTCTCCACTCCCCAGCTCATCGAAAGGGCCGTCGAGATCATGGAAGACCTTGACATCGCCCCTAGCGCCAGCACAACTGGACCAATTGGGGACGAGGTGTTTCTCTATAAGCCGAAAAACAAACCAGGTAGAGAGATCCTCAAAGGACTGAGAAGCATCGCCGATGAGCTCGATGATACAGGATCCCAAGCGATCAAACTCATCGCGACTATCGAAAATGCCAAGTGGGTCCCCGACTCCAACTCCCTTCTGTTCATCACCGACAAAAGCACCCAGCCTAAGCTCGAGGAGATCCTCAAAAGCCTCGACACGATCTCTGAGGTGCGCAACTACTACATCTACAAAATCGGCAAAGCAGAAAAAGATCAGATTGAAGGCTCTTTAGAACAACTCGCCAAAAGCCTGAGTAGAAGCGCTTCAGACAAAGACCTCGTCGAAGCGATCCACAGCATGCGCTACATTAAAGAGACCAACTCGATCATTTTCACTGGCACTGAAGATTCTCTTGGCAAACTCAAAGAGCTCCTTCCCACCTTCGACGTCGACGTCACCGAATACTCCCCCTCCAGTCACTACTGGCTCTATACCCCCAAGTACCTCAACGGAAAAGAGCTCGAACGCTCAATTGAAGAGCTCGAAGATAGCCTCTCTACCTCCGGATACGCCAACGACGCCTTCCTAGAGGCGATCGACTCTATGCAGTGGGTCCCAGCCACCAACACCCTCCTCTTTTCAGGTAGCCCCAATGCGATTGCCCATATCCAATCGATCATCAAATTGATTGATGTGCCATCGAGTGCCCCTTCTAAGATCTTTCTCTACCAACCTAAGCACCTTTCCAATGAGCAAATCGAAGAAGCTCTCGATGAGCTCGCCGATAAACTCGATCATAAAAACTTAGCTGATCGGAACCTCGCCGGTGCCATCGACGATATGACCTGGATCTCCGAAAGTCAGACCTTCCTCTTCAAGGCCGATCCCGCCAGTATCGAAAGCATTGCTGCCTTTCTCAAAGAGATCGACGAGAGGAAAGAGGTCAAAGAGATCTCTCAAGGCTACTACCTCTACAACCTCGAAAGTGTCCAGGGAGAAGAGGTGATTGAGCAACTTAAGACCATCTCGAAGAGTCTCACCACCGATGATCCCACTCAGAAGGCAACCACCGTTGTGATCGAGGATCTTACCTACCTACCCGAATCCAACTCAATCCTCCTTACCGGACAGCAACAGGCTATCGAGAACGTCAAAGAATTGATCAGCCAATTTGATAAAGTAGGACCTGCCCCATCCTCTCACGTAAAAAGCGCGTTTTTCATCTACGCTCCTCGCCATATCTCCCCAGAAGAACTGGAGGATGCCCTAAAAGAGACAGCCTCTGACCTCAAATCCTCCGGTCTTGTCGATCCCAACCTCCTCCAATCGATCGAAACAATGCGGATCGTCGATGCGACGGGTTCTGTGATCTTCACCGGCACCAAAGAGTCACTCGAGAAGACAGAAGAAATCATCGCAACGATCGACACCCCAGCAGCAACCAAAGACGTCGCAGAAGCTACCCGAACAGCTCAAGAAAGAGCTACCGCAGAGGTCGAAGGGGCCAATTTTTTCATCTACCGAGTCCTCTACATCCCTGTGAAGGATCTCATCAATCTACTCGACAACTTTGCCGGAAGCCTCGAAAAAGAGCGGTCAAAGTCTAACCTCTCTCTCATCAAGGCGATCAAATCTGCAAAAGAGATCAAAGAGAGCAACTCGATTCTCTTCACCGGCTCCCCCAAAACCCTAGAAAGAGTCGCCCAAATCGTGAAACAATTCGATGTACCAGAAGGGATGGAAGCAAAACCTGGAGAAGTAGTGAGAGAAGCGGGAACCTATCTCATCTACAAGCCAGCCCATGTCAGTGGTCCAGAGTTGATCGACATGATGGGAGACTTTGAAAAAAATCTCGCCGCTTCAGGAGTCCGCGATCCAAATCTCTACGAAGCAATCGACAACATGAAGTATATCAAACGGACTGGCTATATCCTCATCTCAGGCGAGAAAGCAGCAGTCAACAAAGTTGATGAACTCCTCCGCAACTTTGACGTGCCGTCTCAAGCCACTGAAGCGGGGGTCACCTCCCTGGCCCAGATGAAAACCAGCTTCCTGATCTATAAACTCCATTACAACTCAGGCAAAAGCATTCAAGAGACCTTGCGAGAAGTGGGCAACGAACTCTCCATCGCAAGTCCCCAAGAAGATAAACCCCTCGCCGACGCAATCAAATCCATCCAATGGATCAAGGCAACCAACTCGCTGCTCGCCACCGGCTCACCAGATGTCCTCACCCAACTCAAAGAGCTCATCCAAAACGTCGATGTCCCTTTGCGCCAGGTATTCATTGAGGTTCTTATCATCCAAACGACCATCACAAACAGTCAGCAATTTGGTCTCCAATGGGGCGGTAAGGTCCAATACCTCAGCCGTTTTGCCGGAGGGACGAGCAATTTCCCCTCCCCTAACCCAGCCGCTTCGCCATCGACAAACCATTCGCTCGCCCCGGGCCTCGCCGCGGTCAACGGCTCTCGCACTCCCCTCGCCACAGACATCCCCAACCCCTCAACCCCCACTGGGGGCTTTGACCTCGGGGTGATCGGCGACATCATCCTCCACAAGGGAAAGAGCTTCCTCTCTCTCGGATCGCTTCTCACTGCTATCCAGCAGGATAACGACTCGGTCGTTGTGATGAACCCGAAAATCATCGCCCAAGACAACCAACAATCGACCATCTTTGTAGGACAGAACATCCCCTTCGTCGGCTCATCGATTGCAACAACATCAGGAGCAGGAACCCAGACAGCCGCCAACATTGAGTATCGGGATGTGGGAACAAGCCTCAGCATCACTCCTACCCTTGGAACGAACGAGATTGTCACCCTGCAGATCTCCAATGAGATCACCGAACAGGTGGCAAATACAGCAGCCACAATTGACAGTGTTCAAGGGTTGCAAACAGCTCGCACCTCGATCAATACCCGAGTCCATGTGCCCAATCGCCACTTTGTTGCCTTTAGCGGCATGCTCTCCGACACAAAGACCCATTTTAAATCGAGTATCCCCTGTCTAGGAGGGCTCCCGGTCATCGGAGCCATCTTCAGCGAGAACGACCGGCTCAATAGTCGAGACAATATTATCTTCTTTATTCGCCCTGTAATCATCGATTCTATTGAAGAATATCAAGAGATCACCGAAAATCAAGAGTGCCTCTTTAAAGATCTAGGTTCAAAACAAATTGTTAAAGAAGAAATCGATGCAGGTATTGATTGGGTTAAAACCCCTGAGAATGAGTATTAAACCACTCATCCCGCTTGTCTGTTTCCTGTTTCTTTTCTCTTGCTACCGGGTTCCCCGAGATATCGAGCCAAAAATCAACTACACAGTCCAGGACCGCTACTTAAAATCGCTCCCCTCCCCGTTTGCTCCCCTCACACCCGAAGAAAAAGAGACCGCCTGGGGAAAGGAATATCAAATCGGACTTGCATTTGCCAGGGACCTCGATCTCTACAGAGCCATCACCTCCTTCCGTCGGGCAGAGATCCTCGCCGGTGATCACCACAAAAAACGAAAACTCGAGATGAAGTATGAGATCCTTCTCTGCTACTACATGGGACGCCGTTATAATGAACTCGTCGAAGCCTATAATTCCAGCGGCCTCTCACAAGTCACCACTGAATTCCCCGCTTTTGAGGACCTTTTGATCCTCCTCTATGACTCTTTTACCCAGCTTTGTGAATGTGACAAGGCCGAACATATCTTACGCATAATCCAGCAGCACTACCCAGCGGCCTACAAGACCTTGCGCCTCTCCTCTGCCCTCGAATGCGCCGACTTCCCTGTCCTCGAAGAGATCAATTCTTGTCCTCCCGAGAGACCCTACTTAAGTGATTTCCTCTGCCACTATGAAGCCAACTGTAAATCCCCCACCACCGCAGGCCTGCTCAACGCCGTTATCCCAGGTTCTGGCTACCTATACGTAGGCCAAACACAGACCGCCATCACCGCCTTCCTCGTCAACGGCCTCTTCATCGCCGCCTCTGTCCATTTCTTCCGCAAAGGACCCATCGCCGCAGGGATCATCACCACGAGCTTTGAAGCCGGGTGGTATTTCGGAGGGATCTACGGAGCTTCAGCCGAAGCGAAGTTCTATAATGAAAGACTCTATGAATGCAATGCCAGCCCCCTCATGAACAGAGAAGGGCTCTTCCCTGTATTCATGCTCAAATACAGCTTTTAGCCATGCGAAAACTCCTCCCTTTACTCCTCTTCCCCACCCTCCTCTACTCCGAAATCGGCTACATCGAGCCCTGGGGCCGAGATGCGCGCATCAGCGCCTCTCGGCCCCAAAAAACCTCTCCTCCCAGAAAGCTCTCCCCCATGGGGCGCCTCTCCGAGCAGGTAATTCTCTTCCACCACAACGTCCTGACCCACATTAGCGGCCCTCGCAGCCACTACCGCCCCACTTCCTCCCAGTACATGCTTGAGGCCATCCGCCAACATGGATTCATGAAGGGGTACATCATGGGATGCGACCGCCTCCTCCGGGAAAACGGCGATCCCTGGCACTACCGTACCAAAGAGATTAAGGGTAAGCTATATAAGTGGGATCCGCCTCTCTAGTCTCCGTTTCACAGTCAACTAGCTATTGATGGGCAAACATTTGTGCTCAAAACAAAAGCACCTTTCAGCAACCAACAACCTATTGTCTATCAATAGCTTGCTTCAAAAGAACCTTGGCTAACTTCTGAACGCAAATCATTGAAATACAAAAGCTATAAACATTCCTTCTGAACACCCTCGCTTTTAAATTATTTCTTGACAATTCTTTAATATTAAACTATAATTAAAATTATAAATAACAAAACTAGGTAAAATGACATGACTAGAGTAAGCAGTTCTAACATCTCTATACAGACTCTCTCAGGAGAAGTAGAGAGCACCGACGCGACTCAATTTTCAGCCCTCGACAACATTCATTCTCCTTTAAAAGACAGAACAGTGAGCATCGTTCCTTCTAGTAGTGATGAGAAACCAGGCTTTGATAGCCTTCCAGATGAACTTTTGCTCAAAATCCTTGGGAACCTCCAAACGCCACCTGAAAAAAAGGCGCTACCAACTGTTACCTATCGTCCGTTCCGTGGGCTTGCTAAACTCTTATCCAAACTCAGTAAGGTTATGCGAAAAGTTTTCGGCCTGATCTCTCATAAATCCATAGCTCCTCCTAAGAACGAAATCCGCCTATCTCTTGTTTCTAAAGGAATCAACAGAATTCGGTCCGATTATTCCCTTTGGAAAGAAATCGCAGAAGATTATGGAATTTCTCTTAACTCTCTCATTTTGAAAGGGAACGACATTCAAGAAGAATGTCAAAAACAGATCTCAAAAATCATTCTTGCTGAAGTAAAAAGGCGCGTTTCTTTCTTAAGCGATTCTCTTCCTATTAAGAGAGAAATGCTTGCAAGACTTGAAAAACCAATCTCAAAAGCACTGCTAAGGGAAGTTATAGAACTGCGTGATACTTATACTGTTTATACTACTCTAGCGAGGAATAAAGGAATTTTCAAAACATTGCCCAAATTAGAGAATGTTTCTTTAGAGAAACACAGAGAAGAACTAGACAAGTGGTTTAATGATTATTTAGCTAAATTATCAACTATCGAAGACCTGAATTTTTCAGATAAACAACTGAGCATTCTCCCAGAATCTATTACAAAATTAAGAGCTTTAAAATCTTTAAATCTCAACTGGAATTCCTTCAGTCGAGTTCCAGAATCTATCGGAAATCTCACCACTTTGACCTGGCTTGAACTAAAGGGAAATAAACTCACCGATCTTCCCAACTCTTTAATAGGTCTTAAATCTCTAACCGATCTAGAACTCAGTAATAACAAACTCTCTTCGCTTCCAATATGGATAAAAGAGTTCCCTAAATTATCACACATCTACCTCCAAAATAATCGATTTACCTCTATTCCCAAATGTATAGAAAAATCTAAATCTCTTCGCAAAGTTATTCTTGAAGGGAACCCCATCAAAGCTGAGTAAAGAAGCTCCTCTCTCCACAGGGAGTTTCTCTCCGATCAAGCGACCCTCTCTGCAAAAATCCAAGAGTCATGCAGCTGATTTACAACGATTTGCAGATCTAACAAAGATAGCTGAACATTCTCCATCGCACATCGAAATCAAATCCACAAAAACCCCACATATTATTGCAAATCAAGAACTTATGCCAATATTGCTTAAGTCGACTTCTGAACACAAAGAGCTTAGATACAAAGAGCTAGAACACTTACTTCTATTATCCCTAGTGTTTTTAATTATCTCTTGACAATTCTTTATTATTAATATACAATTAGAATTATAAATAATAAAAAGAGGTAGAAAAATGGCAAGAATTTCCGATGCTTCAATTGTTTCTACCGGCAGTCTCTCAGAAGACTTGTTGGACATATCCCCTAACTTCAGAGAAGGCTCTTCATCCCGTCAGGACGCCGCTTCGCCTTTAAGAGGCAGAACAGTGAGCAATGCCTCTTCCAGTAGTACCGAGACACGAAGCATTCTCGATTTTTCACATGAAATTTTGGCCAAAATCCTTGGGTATGTCCCATTATCTTACAATACTGAGCCAGAAAAGACCGCAGCTCCAACACAAAAGCGCAAGTCTTATGCACGTCGCGCAATCAGCTCAGCTACTAAGAGAGTAACGAGTGTTTTTCGCCGAAAAGGGAACAAATCTAAAGTCTCTCCTGCCAAAGATTCTTCAATAAAGAAATCCCGAGAATCTATATCTGATACTTGCCACCTATTTCGTGATATTAGAATTGATTATGAAAATTGGAAAGAATTGGCAGAAAAATGGGGAATTCATATTAAAAATCTCGTTTTGACACAATTAGATATTCAAGAGGAATGTCAAGAACAAATCCCAAGAATTGTCATTGATGAAGTAAGAGAGAGAGTTTCTTCTTTAAATAAATTTTTAGATAAAGATTTTCCAGTGATAGACGAAATGCTAAAAGCCTTAGATTCTACAGAGCCAATGAAGATATCAGCTATAAATGGAATATTAAAATTAAGGGATATTTATACTTTTTACATCTATTTTGCAAGATCTTATGGTAAGGATTCTGATATTTACAAATCTTTGCCCAGATTAGAAAACGCAAGCTTTAGCGAACATGAAAAGGCATTAAATGAATGGTTTGAGAATTATATTGATGTTTTTAAAGATCGAGAATTTCTGAATCTTAAAAATCTACAACTCAGGTCACTTCCCGAATGCATAAGTGAACTTACAGAACTAAAATCAATGCTCCTAGAAGGGAATTATTTGACCAAACTTCCTGACTGGATTTTGGATTTAAAACAGTTAATGAGGCTAGATGTTAGTAGAAATAACCTAACCAAGCTTCCTAAAAGGATTGGAGAATTAACACATTTAACGAGGTTTAATGCTAGTAGGAATAATCTGACCAAGATTCCTAAATCCGTTAAAGATTTACAAGCACTTCGTCAGTTATCTCTCGATCACAATAAACTTTCTTCCTTTCCCAAAGGGTTTGAAAATTTGCCAGCGTTATCATGGCTCCATATGAATGATAATGCATTCACCGTATTTCCTGAAGAGATAGAAAAACTACAATCTCTGAGAACAGTTGATGTTGGGAATAACTTCATCTCCGTTCTTCCAGATTCTCTAGTAAAGTCACAAAAACTTCATGAAATTGGTATAGCAGGAAATCCAATTTCTGAACTTCCTAATGGGCTTCCACAAGAAGAAGATTTCACTCCGGGAACAATCCTTTATGATAATCATACTAGAGAATTTCGTCACGAAGGTCCAAAGGAACAATAACGACAAGCCCTTTTCCTGATGCACCAAGATCATGACAAATATTATGCAGACGCGCTTTTATGCGCGTCCCATCTTTACGCATATATTCCTTCTCATAAGGACTCGCAACATGCTGTCCTTTGAGCTCTTCAATACAGCGATTGTCTAAGGGGAGATATTCTTTTGGAGTAAGAGAAATCCAAGAGATAGCCTTAGATTCAAATTCCTCTTGGGTATATCCAATCATCTCGAGAAAGGCCTTATTAGCATTGAGAATGGCCCCATCAAAGCTCCATGTTGCCATGGGGACTATTTCAATATCGAACATAAGCCAAAAGAGCTCATGCGCCTCATGGGGCTTGATTGCTTTTCTATCTCCAAAGATCATAGACATGGGGATAGCAAGGAATGGTGGAATTGTCAAACTACTTGTGGTTTCTTGCCTCTAAGAGAGAAAATGAGAGGGACACCAGTAAAGAGAAAGGTCTTTCGAAACGAATTGATGAGATACTTTTTATAAGAGTCGAGCATCAGATCGGGCCTGTTGACAAAAAGAACAAACTTCGGTGGCTCGACCCCCACTTGAGCGACATAGTACACACGGAGACGTTTTCCTTTAAGCATCGGAGGATGATAGGTCTGCATCGTCTTTTCCAGAAAGCGATTGAGCTCTCCTGTCGTGACTCTTTTCTTCGACTGGGAGTAGACCTCCTCGATTTCTCCGAAGATCTTCTCCACATTGCGTCCAGTCTTTGCAGAGATAAAAAGAGCTGGGCAATGCCGCAAAAAAGAGACCTCTTTGCGGACAGCTTCCATGCAGTGCTCCATCCGAAACCCCTTAACTGCATCCCACTTGTTAAACAGAAGGATACATCCTTTGCCAAGAGATTCTATCTCTTTAGCGATCCTTTTCTCTTGAGTAGTCATTCCCTCGCTAGCATCGAGCATCAGGAGACAAATATCTGCGCGCTCAATTGCTCTCTTCGTCCGAATCGCCGCGAACTTCTCGACCACCTCATGTTCTGCTTTCTTTCTTCGTATGCCCGCGGTATCAATCAAACGATAGGATCCATCTCCCATCTGAACATCCACATCAATACTATCCCGCGTTGTGCCCGCAATCGGAGAGACAAGACACCGCTCTTCCTCAAGCAAATGATTGATGAGGGTGGATTTGCCAACATTGGGCCGTCCTACAACAGCCACTTTGATCCCAGAGCATTCTTCTTTCTCTTCCCCTTCCCACTGAACATCAATAAGAGCCTTTTCAAGGAGCTCGGCTACATTAAGACCATGCGCTGCTGATACCCCCAAGACCTCAGAAAAACCAAGTGAATAAAACTCATGCACTTTATCCATGTGACAGAAGTCATCGATCTTATTGACTGCAAGGGTGACTGGTTTTCCGGTTCTTAGCAAAATACGTGCGACCTCTTCATCGATCTTCGTGGGTCCTACCTGTCCATCGACAACTAAAACAAGAGTATCCGCCTCTTCAATCGCTATTTCAGCCTGACGACGGATCGCCTCATTAAATGAGATCTTTGAGGAGGGGTCGATCCCTCCCGTGTCGATCACCTCATAGGGGCGTCCAAAAAAATCGGCCACCGCATACAGGCGATCCCGAGTGATCCCTTCCGCCTCATCGACAATACTGATCCGGGCCCTTGCTAAGCGATTAAACAGGGCGGATTTTCCAACATTGGGTCTACCGACAATGGCTAGCCTTGGCAATTGTTTCATTTTCTCTCCATAATGTGAAAATTATGTCGGATTTACCCTTAAAATACTACCTGGTAGATGCATTTAATTTCCCTTCTCATTACACTTCTCCCCTATGAATCTAGTAGAAAAAATTGAAAAGGTAGAAGCTCTCCTCAAAGGAGCAAAAACCGCCGGAGAGAAAGAGGCAGCAAAGCGAGCAAGAGCGCGCCTCCTCAAAAAGAACGCCAAACATCCCATAGAGTACTCAGTCCGAGTGGATAGCCCCTGGAAAAAACGCCTCTTCGTTGCCCTTTGCGCCAAACATAACCTCAGAGCCTACCGCTACAAAGGACAAAAGCACACCACTTCGATGGTGATGGTGAGTAAATATTTTATGGATGAGGTGCTCTGGCCAGAGTTCAAAAAATACGCCAAAATATTTGAAGAGCTCGCCAATGATATCCTCGGCGACCTCATTTCACAGATCCATGAGACCAGCGAAGAAGTGGTTATCTCAGGTGAGCTCCCCCAAAAGAATGCTCTCCAGGTATAATTCTCTATTCTCCTAAACGAACCATCCCCTCATTATCGATAGAAAATGGCCCTTTAAGCAGACCTGGATTAGTTTTGGCCGCACCTGCCGCCGCATTGAAACAAAGGGGAATCTGCGTGTCTGCTTTCCCTTTTGCCAGTCGATCATTTTGCTCTTCCAAAACTCTAGAAATGAAGGGCAAGCCGAGAGTAATCGCGTGAGAGAGCCTTTCTTCTTCAGTTTTTCCAAGCGCCTGATTATTCATGAGATTCACAAGAACTGCTGGCATATAGGTAGGGGTTCGCCCATCCGAACTCTCTTTTTGCACATCTAGCTGGGCAGCAATTCTCTCCTGCATTTCAGTGTCCAATTGCCCCATCGCCTCCCTCAAAACGTTCCCTTCCTCAGGTGTGAAGAGTCTGAGCATTGCTCCGATCCGTGTGAGAACTCTATCACCTGAAACATCTGCCTTTAAGCCAAGCCATTCTGCCCGTTTTGTCAGATAAGCATTATAGGCATCCCATCCTGTCTTCTTCGAATCGGATAACGAACCTATGGCTTCTTCTACAGCCTCCATGGCCTGGAATGTATTCTCAGTATAGACAAGAGAAGAACTGTTATTGACATGTCCTGCGGCCCCTGCAACATCACATTTGTGTACAAATAGATCAAAGGAAAGGGCATTTGGAAACGAAGAAGGGACGCCACTCTCGATCAGCTTGTCAAACATGCCTGATCCACCTTCTAAATGGGTCATATGACCAAAATGTCCCAGATTGGCTGTCAAAGTGAGGAGCTTTTGACCAGCACTTGGCAATCTGGCAAAGGAGGGACAGAGGCCTGGTTTTGTTTGAAGAAGGGGCAACAATTCTCCGTGAAAGTCGTCATGATCAGGAGCTATGACGCTGTACTCTTTAAAGAACTCTCTCGCCCTTTCACTTTTTCCTATATCTCCAAGTACTAAGGCTGTCTCCATCGCTAGGGCAATTTGTTTTTTAGACATCCCTCCCCAACGGGAATCTAAAATCTCAAGCCCTTGCTCATGCAATTGTTGAAAGCTCTCGCGGGAGAGTTTATTTTCCCTCTGAGCAGCGGTGAACTTGTTATAAGCATCATCACTTCCATCCAGGATATATCGCATACATGTAAGGGTCATCATTGTCCGGTCAAACTCGACAAACTTCTTACCGAATAATTGCTCGGAATACGATCCCCCAAGTGCCTCCGATCCCTCTTCTGTTTTTCGCACATTTTCATCAGCTAGCCATTTGAGTTCGGGATATTCTTCCAGATATTTTTTTATCCACTCAATTCCCTCTGCCTTTGAAAATATAAGAGGTTCCTTAGTCACCTGTGAAAAAACAGTGCCTTCGGGCGCAAGAAAACTCACTGCCCCTAATGCTCCTCCAACGAGTAACAAACTTAGTCCGACTTTTGTTGCTTTACTCATGGTATTCCCTCCAGGCTTAGACATTGTGGTCCTCGTTGACAATCTCCTGTGTTGTGGTTTTATGACGTTAAAGGGTTTAGGCACCTTCGATGTTCTAGCTAATCTAGCCCCAGATCTAACTACAGAAGGACGAAAAAATTGGTACTCAAGTTGCGGCACAAATGAACTGATTCGTTGCGACATGACGTTCTCCAAATAAGGGGTGTAAATGTCCTGCTTTGCAAAAAAAAGTTTTCAAAGAGGGAAGCAAGTCTATTTAGGATGCAGGATTTGTGGTTTTCTGAGAAGAAACAAACGTCCCTTGATTTTCATATTTTTTGTATGTCGATATTCGTCTATTCGACGAATATCGACATACAAAAAATATCTTATCGCCCCCCTTATTTAATTGATTATAAATGATTTATAGAAATACAGGGACTTTTCACGCAGAGGGGAAAATAGAGTCTCAGGATAGTCTCAAAAACCAACATCCTTGAAATACGTATTTGATACGGATTATCGATTATCCGGCTTCTCACTAATATGAGTATCGTTTTTATTTTTGAATGGTGGAAGCCATGGAGAAATCACGATGTTTAAGACAAAAGACAATCCCAAGAGAGAGAAGTTTCGCAATCATCAGACAGACTTCGTTCTCCACAGACAAGATCTCTTCTTGAGCATCGAATGTTTCAACTGGATTCCTTCCATGGATTGCGAGTGGTTTGAGATAGAAAGAGGCTGTCCATTCTCTTTTAGTGAATCCAAAAAGAAAAACAAGTTGGAGAAATAGAAACATGTATATCGATGCCCAAAAAATAAACCTTTCAATCGATGAACAATTTTTCATATTTAGGAAACGATAATGGAATTTGTGAAAAAATTTAACGTGATTGCATCTGTATATAGCGAGAAAATTGCTGTATCAGATGATAACATCTCTTTTTCGTATCGAGAATTAGACACTCAAGCAAACCAACTTGCTCAATACCTTCGTTCAATTCACTTCCAGAAAGGTGACCGAATTGGAATTTTAGCGAAACGATCTTCCTACTTCCCACTAGCTATTTTAGGTGTCATGAAAATGGGGGGAGTATACGTCCCTTTAGATCCCGAATATCCTTTAGAAAGGCTTGCAAGCATGCTAGAAGCATCTGGTATAGAAGTTCTCTTGGTAGACCGAGCTTCTGCATCATTGCTCAGTTTGCTTTCTAAATATACCAGCACGCTGAAAGAGATTGTATTTCTCGAAAATTGGACTCCATCATTTCCTGATTCAGGCTCCCATTGGACAATTCACCAAGCTATGAAATGGCAGGAGGCTTCCAAGGGAGATCCTAAAATTGAAACCTCACCAGATGATTCTATTGTGATTTTTTTCACTTCTGGATCAACTGGGAAGCCGAAGGGAGTAGAGCTTACCCATAGAGGATATGTCAATAATTTTGAGAATATGCAAGAGCTACTCGAACTCGATGAGGATTCGAAGGTCGCTCAAATGGCTTCCACCTGTTTTGACATTTCAGTAACTGAACTCTGGATGCCACTCCTTTTTGGCTCCACGGTTTTCATTACTTCCAATGAAAAGAAAAAAAACCCTTGGGCACTCTCTAAGTGGATAAATAATCACAAAATCAATGTGATTCAATTTGTGCCCTCTTTATTCCAGGCATTTCTTTTTGCCCTTAAGGATGAGAAACTCTCTTTTCCAAGTATAAAAAAACTTCTCTTCATCGGCGAAGCGCTTCGCAGTAAATTGATATCTGAATGGTATGGATCCTATGGGAGCGACGAATGCCAATCCTATAATTTGTATGGACCTGTAGAAGCATCAATCGAAGTTAGTGCGTACGCAATGGGCAAAGACACAGAGTTAAGTTCGGAATACGTCCCAATTGGAACACCATTTAGGAATACAACTTTTCATTTGTTTAACGATCGAGGTGATCCCTGCCAAAAGGGAGCGTTACACATTCAAGGGAAACAACTTGCAAAAGGGTATTTAAATCCCGATCAAACAGCAAAAGCTTTCATAAATGGCCTATACCGTACAGGTGATATTGTTGAACGCTTGCCAACTGGTGATTTTACATTTTTGATGAGAGAAGATCGCCAAGTAAAGATACGGGGATACCGCATTGAACTGAATGAAATAGAATGTGTCCTAAACTCTCATTCTAAGATAAGACAAGCGGCTGTGGCCATTTCCCGAAATGGCGAATTCGAAAAAATCCAGGCGTTTATTTTAAGCGATTCCGCATCAACGGAAGAAATCAAAGAATTCCTAAAAAACAAACTTCCTCATTATATGATTCCTAACGAAATCTTTTTAATAGAGGAATTTCCATTAAATAACAACGGAAAGGTGAATTATAATGCTTTGCAACCAGCAATTAATTAAACAAGATACTCTCCCACTTAATCCTGCTCAACATTGGCTGTTGAATTACTTTCCACGTCCATATGAGTGGTATGACCGTATTCTTTTTCCTCTCGAATTACCAATATCTGTTCCAGCAGTTCAAAAGGCAATCGAGTACCTCGTAGATCGGCATGATGGTTTGAGAACTACATTTATTGAAGACAATGGCCACTGGAAACAACAGGTTCAGAATTCAATTTCAAAAGAAGAAATATCCCCTCTCCTATACCACGCCGAAGAGCAGACACAAGAAGAGTATGAAAAAACTAGAGACGAACTAGCCCTTGCATATTGCCGCCAGTTTAATCTTCAGGAAGGTCCTTTATTTAAAGTTCTCCTTTTTAAACGTTCTGAAAAACGATGCGACGTTTTATTTTTATTTCATCATATCATTGTTGACTACTTAGCTTGTATAACCATATTTAAAGAATTTAACTATCTCTATTCTGCCTTCCAAAATGAAGAAAAAATAGAGCTTTCTCCAGCAACATCCAATACTCAATATATGCATAGCCTTTCAAATGCTATGAATAGTAGTGCACTTTCAGAAATGAATAACTTCTGGCAAGAAGGAAAACTCCTGCCTGATTCCGATCTCATTCTAAATGATCATCCAGGGAAAGAATGTGTTAGCAAGACGATTCGAGTGACTATTCCAGCAACTCAAGCTGAAAAATTGTTACGCTTTGGGAAAAAGCATTTTCAAGCTCGCAGCTTGCATCATGTACTCGTTGCCCCTTTGTATCACGCATTAAGAGAGGAAGTGACCAATGATACAATCACTATCAGCCAAAAACTTCATGGTAGAAATATCAATTCTGATGATTTTAGCTTTATCTCTACTGTCGGCAATTTCGCAATCAATGTTCCTGTTACCTGCAATATTGATCCTGAAGATAATTGGAATGCGATCATTGGTCGAGTGGAAAAGCGTTTTTCTGAAATACCTCTAAATGGCCTTAGTTACGATATTGTTCATTTGATTAATCAGTCGATCCCCTATCCAGATCACAACATAGCTCCTATCCGATTTAATTATATGGGGATAAGTCCTTATCAGAGACTTGTTCAAAGGATTGAACACCCAAACCAATGTTTAACCACTTATATTGAGTTCTTTGTCTATTTTCATGAAAAGTCTCTTCATATTGAAATACAATATGATCAAACTTCAATAGGGCAACATTTGGTAAATAGACTCCGAGACAATTACGTTAAGAATTTACATGATTTAATTTCAAATTTGTAGGAAAACATGAAAAAAAATGCCATTATATTGGGCGGCGGAATTTCTGGCCTAGCTGCTGCCATAAAAAGCAAAAATCTAGGATACCATGTCACGCTCATAGAGAAGAAATCGATTTGCTCTCATCTAGGTGGAGGAATTGACATTCACCCAAATGGAGTGAAAATCCTTTTTTCACTCGGTATTGAAAGTCAGCTCCGGAAGCTAACCAGTTCAAATACACGTGAAATTACCATTAGCAATGGTAAGGGTAAAACTTTAAATCGTGTTCCTCTCAGTATCTTTGAAAAAGATCCGGCCTATCCTTTGATGAGTTTCTTCAGACAGGATTTACTTAAAATATTGTTTGAGCAAGCTGATATTGATGAAGTATATGAAAATACTGAGTGCACGGATATTTGGATAAAAGAAGATAAAGTTGAAGTACAACTAGATGGAAAAAATCCCAGGATCAGTGGAGACATTCTTATTGGGGCTGATGGCATTAACTCCATAGCAAGGAAAACATTATTCCCCCATGTACAGAAGCAATATCTTGGACATCTTTCCATCGGAGGTTCGATATCTCGAAAATATTATCGCCATAATTATGTGCATGATCTTCAGAGAACATGTGTAGTTTTCCCATGTACACAAGAATCTTGCCATACAGTGATGTTTATGCCTTTGCCAGAGGGATTCTTGAAATCACAAACAAGCAGCTCTGAAGAGCGAGTAATGCTTCTACATGGGTGGTCTGACGAAGTTGATGAGATATTGAATCATCTCGATAGCAGCAATCGCTTTGCCGTTGAATCTTATGAAATCCCCCCTCTTGATTTCCATGCAAAAGGAAGGGTGTTTTTAGTTGGAGATGCAGCTCATGCAATGTCTCCACTAGGTGCACTTGCAACAAACCTTGCTCTTGAGGATGTAGAACATCTAAACAGTTGCTTATCAATAACTTCATTTATCGATGAAGCAGCATATTTGTATAATAAAATGTCTATTCCAAGAGCGAAAAAATATAGAGACTTTTCCCATCGGTTTCTTCTCCCTCCTTTTACTTCTCACGGCCCAGAAGACTACACAAGGAGGATAGCTCGTATTGAGCAGCAGGACGCAAATCAAGTTTTTGAGGCTCTTACCTCTCTGACTCAAGAAAATTTAGAAGCTCCAACGCATCAACAAAATATATATCAACTTTCAGAGGGTACACTCGATGAGAAAATATCCCTTTGTGCTCACTAAGACCTATTTAAAAATTTCAACCAAGGAGAATATATGAACGTAATAGGTATTACCGCAGTGACATCAAAAGCTGCCGCCTTGAGTTATCTACACATTGTAGAAACTTCGCTGACGCAAACTGGGAAGCACCCCGAAATCATTGTACAAAGTTCTTCCGTTGATCTGTGCATTCAAGCGATTCAACAAGCGATGCAAAATAAACCGCTCCAGCTGATTGAATTACTTCTTTATTCATTGACAAAGCTTTGGGAGGCGGGAGCGACTGTGGCTATTATTCCAAATAATTCTTCTCATCTCGTAATCGAAGAAATAGCGAAACAATCCCCTGTTAAATGCATTAGCATCATCGACCCTGTGATAGAGAAGTGCAAGGCAGAACAATATCGCAGTACTTGCATTATTGGACCATCCGCTGTCACCAAAAGTAAAATGTACGAGTCTCCATTAGCAAATGACGGTATCAATGTAGTGACTCCAGATTCTGAAGAGCAACAGTTTCTTCAAGATGTCATATTTGATGCTTCCAAAAAAGGAAACATAGACGAAGAGAAGAAGCAGGAGGTAAAGAAAATTTTCAAAAAAATACAAGCACGAAATAGCTTTGACTCGGTAATCGTTTCCTGCTCCGAATTAACGGATATTTTAACTTCCACCTTTACTGGGCTTCCCGTAATTAATCCTTTTCAACTTCAAGCAGAGGCTAGTTTAAGACATGCAACACCACTCCTCGCAGCTGAGTAACCTGGACGCAGCCTTTATGTTAATACCGAATGAGCTGGAGAGTTATGACATCGTTAACTTTCTCGTTTATGGAAATCTAAATATGTCACTCGTTGGATTTCAACCTTTACTCTCTTTGAAAGAGAGGGCTACCGCTTCGAAAATTTCGTCAAAGAGACATCGGAACAATTTTGTCTTTCGTAGGACTCTATTGAGAAAGCTTTTGGGCAGCATTATGAATATACCCGCTAAAGATGTTCATTTTGATGCACAAGCTCATAAGCCCTATGTCATCAATGGCCCGTTCTTTAGCCACTCGAACAAGCCAGATTGTCTTATCTATAGCTTTTCCACTTCTACTAAACTCGGTGTTGATATCGAACCTATAGAAGACGGAATTGATGTAGATGGCATCGCAAAGCTTTTCTTTTCATCAAGTGAAAAACAAGCGATTGCGGCTGCATCTGAGAATGAAAAAAACCAATCATTCATCAAAATTTGGACGATACGGGAGGCAATTACAAAGTGTTTAGGGAAAAGTTGGGTTAGCTCCACCGATTATGAAAAACAGAAAATTCATTCTTGGACAATAGACTCATATCAAATTGCCATTGCATCTCAGAAGAAATTATCAAGTTTAAAAACGTTCATATATCGAGTAGATTATAATGGTAAAAAATAAAAAGACACAGCTACTCCTTTTAATGATGCTCATTTGTTTTCCTCAACTGAGTGAAACAATTTACAGCCCCTCTTTGCCTGATCTTGCTTCAGATTATTCAATCTCATCAAATATAGCACAGTGGACACTGAGCATCTATTTTATTGGATTTGCTGTCGGCGTAGCTTTTTGGGGTCTCTACTCTGATTTGATTGGGCGTAGAAAAGCGATAGCACGTGGCTATCTCGTTTATCTAATAGGATGTGTTGGATGTTTTTTAAGCCCTACTATTGGATCACTATTGCTCTTTAGGGTGATACAAGCCTTTGGTATAAGCATTGGTTCTGTCGTTGTTCAGAGTATCTTAAGAGAAGTCTTTAAAGGAAAAGAACTGAACAGCATTTTTTCACTTATCAATATTTTTATGGCTGTAAGTCCAGCTCTCGGCCCTTTTCTGGGGGGATATCTTACAGAATGGTTTGGTTGGAGAAGCAACTTTCTCGCCCTCATTTTTCTGATCTCGAGCCTATACGCCCTGATCTATATTTTCATAGAAGAAACAAACACCAACATAGGGAGAAAGGCCGGATTTTCCGATCTAACATCGGTCTTTTTTAGCATGTTCAAAAATGCTCGGCCAAGAATGTTTGCCGTCCTTGTAGGTCTTTTCAATGGGATCATGTTTAGTTATTACTCACACGCACCGTTCATTTTTATCCATCATTTCAACCTTACTCCGAGTGAGTATGGAAAGTTAGGAATCTTCCCAGCAATAGGTGTCATCATTGGCTCCTTACTTTCAAAAAAATTAAGGCAGAAATCAAAAGAGATTCAGGTCTTGAAGACAGGGTGTTATGGAGCATTGCTAGCTATCATTTTACTAAATGTTAATACGCTCATATTAATCCCAAAATTTGAAAACTCAATCATGAGATCCTTTTTCATTCTTTTTCCAATTTCTTCATTTTTTGTTTTTTTTAGCATCGCAATGCCCCAACTTTTAAGTGGTGCATTGCAAGAATATGGATCTTGGATCGGAACAGCTAGTTCTATATTTGGCCTTACCTATTATGTTTTTACCAGTATTTTCAATTTTATGATGGGATATTTTGATAATGGCAAGATAATTACCATGCCACTGTATTTTTTATTTCTTTCGTTATTGATAGTAATATCTTTCACATTACTCGAAAGATCAGAATCTTTTAAAAAACAAAAGCTCAAAACAAACATGCATTAACTATAAAAGGAGAACATTATGTCAGTTTCTACAATAGCACCCAGTCCAATAGCAAATTTTATTGAAGATAGCCTTATTAGCGGTGAAGCCAATCAAATCACGAAAGGCCGACTTATCGCAAGGAGAAGTCTTCAAGGATTAGGCCTTATCCCCATTATCGTAGGGAGAATTGGAATGGTTATGATTTGCCTCAATGGTGCAGCAGCTATACTGAATGTGAAAAAGAATTCCGCAGCAGCTCTGGCTTTAGGAATCCCAAGTGCTATAGGTGCCTCTGTTACTTTCGGCGTTTTCTCGATATTTAATACATTTAGCCTGATAGAAAGACTCACAAAAAAAACAACAGACCAGGAAAAACAGATATTTACCAAGAAAATCTCGCAATGGCAATCAACAGCGATTGCGACGTCTTCCGTAATAATCGGCCTCATTGCTCATGTCGCATTGGCATATGCAGCGTATAACTCTGCGGATTTTGCCCCAGTGATCATGTACCTTGGTCAGCAATTAGACTTTGGACGAGCAGCCAATTCTACCTTCCTAACACTTATGGATGTTTTTTCTAAGGAGATCCCATATACAACTGAATTAGAACTAGAGTTGAAAAAGTCAAAATCCAGATTCTGCTCTAAAATTTCTGACTTCAAAAAGCATTTGGCATATGAAGACAAGGAATTTGAGAGCAAATTTTCTCGGTTTTTTGCTCAAGTGGCTACAGAGAAGAGCGAATTACTCATGCATGTTCCTTCATCCACAAATGGCCACCATTCGAGCAGCAACTACATAAGCATGATTCTTGAAGGGGCGCAAAGCTTGAGGCACAAAGAAAAACCTTTGAGTGAGCGCCAAATTTTTTGGTGCCATGCGATCACAACTCTTAGTGCTGTTGGTATTTATGCAGAATTTTTTGCTTTAGGAAGTGCAGGAGCTCGAGCAGCCTGGGATAAGCCTGGTTTTTATCATACCGCAGGAGCAGTGGTTTTATGCGCTAATGCATACATCTGGGGGACATTGATTAAAAAATGTTCTTATGTATGCACCAACTTTGTCCGAAAAGAACTACCAAAGTCAATAGAAGGCTATTTACGGCCAAAACTTCATAGCTGGATGACTGGTATAGGTTTTGTATTAGCAGCGCCAGTATTTGTTCCTCAAATGTTCTTTGCTAAAGCATACCTCCCAGCACCATATTACTATCCTATAGGCATTGCAGCATCGGTGGCTGGACTTTTAGGAGGGTTTGCCACCGCACTCGCAATGCGAGATCGGTTGATTCGATATATGCATTCCAAACATCCCCGCATCAAACTTGACGATCAGTTGAACCGACTCAATGACTTGATAACGGGAGCTGGACCTCTAGAAATTGCAAAATTTATGGCAACACTTCCTCAGGAAATGCGTGCGACTCTCTCGTGTCCCCCACTAGGGAATATGCAACAATATATTCAAGCAAACACAGAGAAAACACAACCAGAAGCAGAAGAAGGACTTACCCAACTAAATTATTGAATAAGCTATTCAAAATGAGTTCATATTAGAAGGTCACAGATGGCAAACTCATTTCATCATTTACTGATAAGCAATGGAAGCTGATTTCTTCTCTGATGGAGTGGACTCCCCCACTTGAGAGAGGGACTCCACGAAGCGATTTGCGCAAGGCTTGGAATTCGATCTTTTATACGTGGATTTGTCTTTTACTTGGATAGGTTCAAACAGCTTAAGTCAGAATTGGTAAAAACATTTTAACTAAGGATATAGTGTAATTGAAAACAGATAAAAAAAAGGACCTTGCAATTGTCGGAATGTCGTGCCTGTTTCCAGGTGCTAAAAATTATGACGAATTCTGGACAAATCTTCTTGATGGGAAAAATAGTATTCAAGAGATTCCAGTTGAGCGTTTCGATGTCCATAAGAACTACTCTCCCGACTACTTTAAGAAAAATACCACTATTTCTAAATGGGCTGGCCTCTTAGAAGACATCAAAAATTTTGATCATAACTTCTTCAGAATTCTACCGGACCAGGCAAAAAATTTAGATCCCCAGTGCCGCCTTCTACTGCAGGAGGTATGGCACTGCCTTGAGGATGCTGCCGTTAAGCCTGAAGTACTGCAAAAGGCAATCACCTCGGTATATATCGGGTTTTTTTCGTTAGATCATTTTCAATATGTTGCGAGGGCAAAAAATACAGACATGTATGGCGCCTTGGGGAATTATCCCTGTATGCTTGCTAATCGAGTGTCTCATTTTCTCAACCTTCGTGGAGCTAGCATATCAATTGATTCTGCTTGTGCGTCGTCGTTTTCTGCATTGCACCATGCAAAACTCGCTTTATCACGGGGAGAATGCGAGTATTCGGTCATTGGGGCTGTCAATCTCATTTCACACGTTTGGCATCACATTTCGATGTCTAAATGCAGGGTACTTAGCCCAGACGGCCAATGTAAAACTTTTGATGCGTCAGCAAACGGATACGTTCGAGGAGAAGGAGTTGGGTGTCTGTTAGTGACTACTCTTGAGAACGCAATCCAGAAAGGGCATCGAATTCATGCGATCATAAAGGGCTCCTCGATCAACCACTGCGGAAATACTCCCGCAATCTCTACTCCAAGCGCTAAAGCGCAAAAAGAAGTCGTGAATAGTGCCTTGGAAGATGCAGAAATAGGAGCTGATCAGATTGGCTATATAGAGACTCATGGAACAGGGACTGCCCTGGGCGATGCGATTGAATGCAGCACATTGGCAGAAATCTTTTCCAGTAGTGATGAAACCTACATAGGTTCAGTCAAAACAAATATAGGCCACTTAGAGGCAGCAGCGGGAATTGCAGGCATCATCAAAGGAGTAATGATGCTGAATAATCATATAATTCCACAGCATCTCAATTGTCAGCATCTGAATCCTCTCATAGACTTTGCATCAACACGCTTAAGAATTCCTTTCAAAAATACGGAATGGAGTTCCCTTTCAAAAAAGAGATGTTTAGGAATTAGTTCCATGGGGTTCGGGGGAGTGAATGGTCATATAATACTTCAAGAATATATCAAAAAAGAAAGTTCTTCAACAATACACAGAGATCAAACCCTCCCCTGCCTTTTTTCAGCTAAAACGAAAAGTAGCCTAGAGAAATATCTGGCGAACTGGCAGTCCTTTATCCAAAATAGCGATAGTAAGATTCCTAGTCTCGCAGACATAGTTTTTACTCTAAGCACCGGCCGTTCTCATATGAAATACAGAGCTGCCGTAGTGATAAGGAATAGAGAGTATACAAATACTGATCTTGTCCCTAAGCAAATCGTCGAAGCTAGCGAACGGCCTACCAATGTTTTACTTATCGAGCCGGTTGAAAATCTCCAAGAAAGAGATCTACAGCTCTTGCTTGATCTAGTATTTTCTATAGAAGGCATGAGTCAATATGAGTCCTTCTATGAATCTCTGCAAAAAGAGAACGAAAAGAAAAAACTCAGGACTTTTCTATATACTTGTCTCGTTGCAAAAGCGTATATACAGCTAGACATTGTTCCAAATCTCATTCTTGGGAAAGGGATATGGCAGATCGCAGCCTTATTTATAGCTGAAGCCATCGACTTTGGTACAGCTGCGACGACTCTTTTCCGCAATGAACAAGTCACGCTCGAAGTAACTCCTCCGAGATACTTACTCTATCAAGAATCTTCAGATTCAATATACTACCCCTGTGAAGAAAACTGGGATTTCTTTGTGAATGAACTAAAAAGCAATGCTGCCCTTGACATTCATTTGTATAATTGTATTCAAAAATTGTTGCCGCATCAATTTGCTTTAACAAAATATATTCGCTCATTAAGTAACACTCTTCAGGGATATGGCATTGATTTAGAATCAATATTTACGAAACCAGATACAGCTCAAAAATTGGTCGAAAGAGATCAGGTCCATTTCATTAACCTAGCAATGCTACTCTCAATCAACTTCATCTTTCGGAAACATAAAATACCTCCGTCGATGAAATCAAATTGTCAATCTCTAAACTATTTAGACTTTTTAGTGGGCCTAGGTGCCATAACAACTGAAGAAGTATTCAAACTGCTTCAAAATCCGGAGAACTTTAAACACATTCACACGCATTCAAAATATGTGGAATATTTCAATCAAGTTAAAGAGAATCCTAATCATTTAAATTTTAATCATTCTTTTGAGTATATTCCTTCTAAAAAAGAGAACGAGATCGAGAATATTCAGATCAAAGAGACTTTGCAGTCAGCCCATGTGATCAGCACCAATATCCAATCACGAGATCCCAGCAATGATTTCGTTCATGCACTAGTTGGATATTGGCTTGATGGAGTTTCAATTTCTTGGGATAAGCTTGTCCCCTTTTTAGTGGGTAAGGCTTCTCCGGCATGCCTACCTGGATATGCTTTCGATGAGCACCCATTTTGGTATGAAATAGAAGAGCAAAACGATTATTCAAATGAATCAAATTTACAGGGAGTTAAATAATATGGATAAGAATGAAGTGTATGATTACGTGAAAACCACCCTTGCAGAGGCTACCATGAGGGACTTAAATTCCATAAATATGGACCAAGAATTAGAAGCTACTCTGGGTCTCGATTCCATTGGAATGGCAAGTGTATTGGCAAAATTTGAGCCTTTGTTTGAGGCTCATGAAAACCCAAATGAGTTAGTTCGATCTTTACTTTTGTGTGAGAAGGTGGAAGATTTAGTAGAGACTATTTATACTTCTATGAATCAACAGGAAAGGGTATGAGCACGTTACCTATTTCTGACTCTCAGTTGTTTTTCATCATGTGGCACTCACTCCTCGGTGGAGCAGGCCTCTGTTATCATTTCGATATAGAAGGACCTCTTGATGTGCAAAAGCTAGAAAGTAGTCTTGAGCATGTTGTCAATTCCCATCCTATGCTGCTGAGTATTTTGGATATTCCTGAAAATGCTACCAGTTTTGCAAGCCACCAGCTTAAGGCAAAAAAAAGAGAGGGTCTAAGTCTTAGGAAGCGAAATCTTTCCAAACTTTTACCAGAAGAAATTTCCAACGAAATTCAGAGCGAATATCTTCGCCTGCTCAATAAAAAAACCCGTCTGGATCAATGGCCACTTATTGAGTTCACCCTTTTTAAATTGAATGATCACTCCTTTCACTTTTTTATGGGTATTGATCATGTGATTTCTGATGGCTTGAGCAGTTTAGAGATCCTTCATCAGATTTTTTCTCACTATGAAGGTAAAGAAATGCCCATTCAAAGTGCAGATGAGTACCGCGATTTATCCACAAAGATCAATCAGTACTCTCCCGATACAACGAGTCTTGCAGAAACTGAGGAATTCCTAGAAGGAGAGAGTAACAAGGCCTTCTTTTGGAATCCCAATGGAAAAGAGAAAAGCCACCCATCTTCTTCGTTTCATACAGAATCTTATATTCTTACTAAGCAGGAAACCAATCACCTGCTTCAGGCTACAAGTGAACTTCGAGGCTCTCTCTTTTCGATACTCGTTGCATCGTATTGCGAAGTTCTCACCTCAATTGCACCATCTAAAACCCTTGAGTTTTCGCTTCCTACAAGTGGCCGAATCTACCCAGAGATAGACCTCCAAAATACAATTGGATGCTTTGCCCAAGCTCTCACAATCTCTTTTCAAGAAGAGCGAATTGACATGCCATTTCCCAAAAAAGTGCACTACATCGAACAGAAAATTCAACAGGGCTTGCACGGGAATGTAGATAAAATATTGGCAAAGAAAATGGGAACATCTCTTCGGAAAAATTACAAACTATCGAATGGAAAACCCTCAGAATTTTCAAAGCTACTCTTTCAATCTTCAATGAAATCGAATTTATATATCTCATTCACAGGACAGTCTCCCCTACAAAAAAGATATGGAGATCTTAAGATAGATAATTACGAGGAAGGAACATTCAATAATCCGTTTTCATTAGATTTCATGCATTCTATTTTTGATGGGAAACTGCATATCTTTGCAAATTATGACCCCTCATTTTTCGAGACTACTTTTGTGCAGAAGATTTTAGAAAAAATCGGAGAGCATTTAAAAAATGTATTTCATGAAAACTACAAAACTCAGGCAGATCTCAGAAAGAGAACGTTCATTCCCCCAGAGATCAATGAGCGCCTATTTTCCATCATCTTTAACCTTACATCTCTTCGGCTTACCGACGAAAATATTTTAGATGATCTAGAAGGATGTCATGGGATCGATTCATTAGCGAAAATCCGACTGGTCACGGAAATTTGTACGTCATTTAATAAGAACATAGACAAAGGAAACCTCATCCAATCACGAAGTATTTATGAATTGGGACAAGTGATAAATGGCGACGCATGAATGTTACCTATTTAGGAGAAAGTGGCGAAAAGTGGATAACAGAATATATTTGAAAGCACTTTTATTGTGGAAGTACTTTTGTAACCAAACATCTTTAGGAAAGGAGGTAACCATTGAATAAGCAAGAAAAGCAGGTGTATGAATTTCTAGA
The DNA here is from genome assembly GCA_011064965.1 of Chlamydiota bacterium. Classification (GTDB taxonomy): domain Bacteria; phylum Chlamydiota; class Chlamydiia; order Chlamydiales; family Rhabdochlamydiaceae; genus Sacchariniichlamydia. Next base: position 40,563 of record JAAKFS010000007.1, on the reverse strand, counting down.
AAACACCTTCAATGATAAATCTGCACCAGACAAAACCCCATGTTTTGAAGTGTTTTCTAAAGATGTTATCGTGAGTAGCCCATATGTCGGAAAAAATCTTGGCTCCAATTTCCTTCAAAACTTACTCCAAGAATGGTGTTATGTCATGCCAAATGTAAAAATGTCTGATATCACTGCTAAAGCTTTTGGGCCAGTGATATTGACAACTTGGAATATGAAAGGAAAACACGAAAATTTGTATAGAATTGATAACGATAGCGAGGCTTCTCATAATATCCTCTTTAAAAATCCCAATTCATTGGGAAAAACTGTCACTTATCCTGGTGAGATGGCTGTTTTCTATGAGCAGGGACAAATTGTTCGATATAGTTGCAAATATGATATTCTTGAACTTTATAAACAATTAGGCTTCTTTCTTCATAAAGAAGAATATTTCGGTCAATCTTTAATCTCTAAAGACCGAGTTCTATTAATCAGCAAATTGCAGGAACTCTGTTTGAATCCCATTACGCCTAGAGAAGTCGAAGTGTTGAGCCTCAACTTAATGGGTTTCAGTGCTAAGCAAATTGCTTTATTTCTTTCCATTTCCTTTCGCACTGTTGAAACTCATATTCACAAGGCGCTTCACGCGGTTGGTGCTTACAACAAGTTACAATGTCTCGAAAAAATGATTGAAACTCAACTCCTTCCTCTTTGGCAAGATTTGGGGAAGATTCTTTTTTCCATACATAAATCTAGGAAAGAGAAAACTTAGGAAAATATTGATTATTTGCTGCGTTTCATATTGCGATGCATTTCAAGAATAAAAGTTAGCGCAAAAAAAAATGGAACCCTGAAGTCATAGAAGATGAACGTACTCCGCCATGAGAGAATCATGTATCCCAAACGTGCTTCAGAGTAGATTTTTATGACTCACAATAAAAGGAAAAAAAATGAGTGTAATGGGATCTATTATGCCAGCTGAAATTTCAAAAACCCATGAAGAGATGATTGAGCGTCTATGTATATTTCTTGAGGTACCAGAGAGTGACACTTTAAAGAATGAACTTTTAAATCGCATCGAACTAGTAGAAGACTACTTTAGAAAAAGAGGTTCTTTAACACTCGCCGCAACACGGTCACTGATTGATACAAGAATAAGCGAGAATCCCGATTGGGCAGAAAATCTAAAGTTCAAAGTGTTTCGCTCAACAGAACTTCCTACCCATGCCGAAAACTTTCTGAAGAGTGACGAAATAAAGCAGGGGTGGATCAACTCACATTTTACTGCTTTTTCTCAACAGTTACATCCTCATCAAATGCCCGTTTTTGTGGAAAAGAGAGAAGATAAGATCTTTTGCATAATTTTTGATACAAGATCCAACTGGGAGAAAATTAGAAAATCTCTCTTCAAAGCATTTCTACATTTTGATATGCCTGTAAAATTCTATCTTAGCACACAAAGAAGACAATTCGACTGGTCTACCTGTTCTTTATTGTCATTAGACGACTTACGAAAAATCAATTCGATGGACCGAGAGCATTTATATGCTTTTTTCGAAAAAAACTATTCCTCAAAAGAAACACCTCGTGAAGGTAAATGGTCATTAACCGTATGCGACCATTTGCCTGCGACTTTTATGGAATATGTCCAGTCAATGGAAGATTTTGAAAAATATCATAAATGGGCTGCAGACTCAGAGGATATTGATCAATCTATATTAGAACGAATATCCAAACTGGTCTCTCAGCATGTAGTTGGAGAGAGCGCGGGGCTAAATAACGCGATCATAGAAAGGTTTAAAACAATTGTTTCTAAAGTCATCTTTCCGCTTATCTTAGACGATCAGCATCCAAGAGGATGTCAGCATAGTAGCAACTCTTAAAAAGATGGGCTTAAGAGACTGTTAACGAATTCATTCTACCGCCGATAAGAACCATCTTTTCCCCTATGAGAAGCTCTTCGAGCTTTTGCAAACTCTCGCAGAGTTTGCTCCGCTCTCCAGAGTCTTCTCCAAGGAGAAAATCTTGGCTCCCCGCGGCAAAAGCAATCCGTTAACAGTCTCTAAGTCAGCGTTTTCTCAGTCTCTCGACTCTACCAGGTTCGGGACGTCTTCTCTCTCGTTCTTCGAATGGATTAGAAGCATAGATGCTCCTGCAAATAAAGCAGTAAACATGAGAAAGCCTGCAGGTGCTATTGGATTTTTTGTGAGCTGGTAGAGAGCTAGGCAAATACTAGGAGCTACCCCTCCAAATAGAGCACACCCCGTATTATAACTGACCGCAGTCCCAATGCATCTAATATGTATAGGAAACTGAAGACTAAGATAATATGTTCCTGGTGCAAACCAAGCAGCTAGAAGCGTGGCAGTAGTGAATTGAGCTAGGAATAATAGCGGTAGTGAGTTGGTCGTTTCCCAATACAACAACAAGGGAGAAAAAACCAGTATTAGGAACGCAGAACAAATCATTGTTTTTTTGTGACCATACTGATCAGAAATAAATCCCATGACTGGCAAAAAAACCATATAGGAGAAGAGGCCAAAGGAAATTGCATTGTTCACCTGTTTAGAAGAAAAAGAAGTTATGAGAGGAAGAAAACTCGAAGTGAAAATAAACTGACTATAAAAAACAGCCCCTACAAGACAACCGATCGCAGCAACTTTGATAAAGCTTTTGGGATAACTCAGTACTGATCGGTGATTGGATGGGGAAGAAGAAGTTTTTTCATAGTATGCATCATCAATGTGTTTGCGAAAGTAAATACCAAGGACCGCAACAAAGCTTCCGAAAAAAAAGGGAATACGCCAAGACAAAAGAAATATATCCTCGCTTGAAAAAAGTGAAGCTAATACCGATGCAAGAAACCAACCGAAAACCCCCATCGATGTAACAACTCCAGTGGTAAATGCCGGGCGTCTTGATTTATATTTACTTAGGTATTCTGAGATAAACACCAAAGAATTCGTCCATTCTCCACCCAGGCTCAACCCTTGTAAAATTCTTAATAAAGTAAGTAAGATCGGGGCTAAAATACCTAAACTTTGATAGGTCGGCAGAATAGCAATACCGAATGTAGCAATACCTATACCTGCTAAAGAGAGAGAAAGGGCATTTTTTCTTCCGTATTTATCACCTAGGTAACCAAAAAGAAATCCTCCCACGGGACGACTTAAAAATCCGATTGCAAAGACTCCATAGATGACAAAAAGAGACGTTAAAGCATGATCAGATGGAATAAATAATTTAGAAAAAATTTGTGCATAGAATCCATAGAGAGCAAAGTCATAGAATTCTAGTGTATTTCCAATGCTGCAAAAGACATAGATTTTTTTAATCTTTGACATGATCTGCCCCCTAATTTTCGATCTGAGATAAAGAGATTCCTATTTCTCTACTCAAAGAATCGAGAGATGTTCCTCGCAAATACCGAAGAATCATTTCCTTCTTTCGTTCTGCTGCAGCGTCCAAATTTATTGGTGGCAGTATAAAGAATATCGAACAAATGTGGAAAGCATAAGGAATCTACGAATGAAACACCCGTCCACACAACGTTCAAATGCAAACAATGCTCAGTCCATCAATCTCAGCAGCTCGATGAGCTCCTCTCTTTTTAGCCCTTTGATCTGATCCTCTTCATCAAAGCCAATCACTCCCTTAGCGAGCCCTATTTTTCTCTCTATGAGGCGATGGATCTGCTCTTCAATAGTATCCTTGGTGACTAGTTTGAAGACCTGCACCCCACGCTTTTGCCCCATGCGATGCACTCGATCGGTTGCTTGGTTCTCTTTGGCTGGATTCCACCAACGATCATAATGGATCACAACTGAGGCCGAAATCAGATCAATCCCCACGCCCGCTGCTTGCAATGAACCTAAAAAAACGGCGCAGTTAGGATCCTCTTCAAAACGGACCACCTGCTCTCTTCTATCTTTAGTCGAGCCGCGAATCTCAGCAAACTCAATCTTCTCCGACTTGAGATGCATCCCCATAATATCGAGCATCTTAAGATATTGAGAGAAAACAACAAGCTTCTGCCCACTGTCGCGCACTTCGCTGAGAAGCTCGAGGAAAAGATCCCATTTGCCTGAAGGATAGTCTTTGTAATTTTTCGTATCTTTGTTGATGAGACAGGGGTGATCGCAGACCTGCTTCAGCTTGGAGAGCATCGAAAAAATGTGGACAATAGGAGGAGAGCGCTTCGTATCTCGGAGCTGAGTGAAGAGAGAACTCCGATAGCTTTGTACAATTTCTCGATAGAGTTCGTGCTGAAGAGGGGATAAATCACAAAGGGCAATCTCTTCAATCTTTTCAGGAAGTTCTGTGAGGACTTCGGCTTTTCTGCGGCGGAGCAGAAAAGGATCGATCAACCGCGAGAGGACCTGCTTTTTCTTCTCATCTCCATATTTTTCAATGGGGATGCTAAAAAGCTCACGGAAAGAAGCCGTAGAGGGGAGGTATCCAGGAAGAGTAAGATCGAAGAGAGCTTTCAATTCGTGCAGGCGATTTTCTATGGGCGTGCCGGTGAGGCCTAGACGCATCGTCGAAGAGAGGATCTTCAGTGCTTTATGCGTCAGGGATTTTTCATTTTTTGCGATTTGCAGTTCGTCGAAGATCGCCAGATCAAAGTGGCAGCTCGAGAGGGCTTTGCTCTCTGTTCGAACAATACCGTAAGAGGTGAGAAGAAGGTCATAGTCCCCCTCACTAAATGCCGCAAACTCCCTTCCTGTGCCATGGAAGATATAGAGACGCACTTCAGGCAAAAACTTGTGGAGCAAATTCTCCCAATGGTAGATGACGGATGTGGGGCAGACGACAAGAAATTTCGGTTTGTGGGTTTTGCTAGCATTTTTGATGCCGGAGATGAGTCCCATCGCCTGATGCGTTTTACCTAGACCCATCTCATCACAAAGAAGACCTGAAAGACCATGCGAATAGAGAAACCAGAGCCAAGCAACACCGGTTTGCTGATAGGGGCGCAGATCGCTCTTGAGTCCTGTGATATCGATGGCAGAAGGAGGGGTGAAGCTCAAAAACTCTCTGAGTAGCTCTCGGGTCTTTCGAATTTTTACTCCTTCCCCTTCAGGTTCGAGAATATTTTCTAAAGAGCAGAGGCGCAAGAACTCGAGAGTGTTCATCCGCAAGAACCGCCCCTTTCCACTCCAACTCTTCTGTCCTTTGGCCAGAAGCCAGTCAAAGCGACGATTGCGAAGTAAAATGAGCCCCGCATCGGAAAAAAGATAGGGACGCTCTTCTTTTGCTCCTTTCCAGATTGTGTAAGGAGAGAGTGTGCCGATATCGGTCTCGTACTGGAGCTCTAAGACCCACTGCCCTGTCTTTGCTTTCGGTTCTCGTTTCAGGGCAAGGAGACGCAGCTCAAGTTTATGGGGCGTCTTTAGATTGGGGTCAATGGTTAGGACATGGGGATAGAGAAGCTCAAGCTCATAACCGACAAAATAGGGCTCAGCAAGAGGGTCAATCACCTTTGCTTTTTTATAGCTCTCTGGAAGACGGGAGGTCTGAGGAATGAGCGCAAACCCCTCCCCGTCTACATAGGTATAATCCCCATAGATATGCACGTTTCTCTCATCATGCCCCTCTGAAAAGAAAAACTCGGGGTGGATCTCGATTCTTCCCTCTTGATTGAACCCGATATTGACCCCTGTTTTCTCAAGGGGACAAACCTCAGAGAAAAAACCTGAGATCGGCTCGAGCTCTTCGCTGTTCTGCCTGATGAAGGAAGAAATCTGATCGGGTTCTACTTCCATGCCCGCTTTGACAAAGGCTCCTGGCCGAGCAGCTACTTTCGCGTAAAACCCTTTGCTAGGGACATAGATCCATTCGCCGACATCGACGATATGTTCTTTCTCTTCAGAGAACTCCAGACAGGTGTAAAATAGAAGAACACCCTTTTTATTAAAGCGAAACCCTAAGTGGGACTCCACGCCGGAGACATGACTCTGAAAGCCCTCATACCCTTGCAGCCAAACTTTGTTCCGATTGATGAAATCTGAGATCTTCTCTTTGGGAACTCTAAGTTGTATCCCTTTAAAGATCTGCTCTTCAATAGGGGAAAAACCTTTTCCAGGTAGATAGGCCCAATCGCCAAAATAGTGCGCTCCGGGGTTTTCCAGGTCCCCCTTTGTGAAAAGAAAAGAATCGATGACAAGAGTGTCATCTTTTATAAAAGTGACCTTATATTGCATAGGCACAGGAGCAGTATGGAGTTTTTCTCCTTTACAATGCTCTATCGCGAGCTTGAGATGGGTATTCAGAAAAAGATTGACCTCCTCCTTATCAATCCGCGTTTTCTGCAACAGTGGATCGGTCTCTTTGGGGTAAAAACCAAAACCGGGATAGAGAAGCCATTCTCCAAGCTCAATCCCTTTCCCTTTTTTATTGGGAAGAGAGGCATTTTTCGCAAAGTCAAGGGTAAACACCCCTTCCTCAGGATGAAAGGTGATCGCCTCTAATCTTCCCAATAGATAAGGATGAACCTCTAAGGGAGAGTTCACATGTGCAAGAGTGGGTATAATCTCCGGCCAGTGCTCGATATCAATTGAGAAAGCCATCGAAACGTTAGGAAAAGTGACTGTCACAAGCCCCGGAACATCCTCTTTAGAAAATTCCAAGGTGTAGGGGCCCCCTGTCTCTTGCATCTTCATCCACCACTTGGCAAGGTCAGACCAAAAACTCAGCTCATAACGAAGATGGGGAGAGGGACGCCCCTCACGCCATAAAGAGAGTTCTTCAGCAGGGAGATTAGAGAATTTGAGTGAGGTTTCTTCGGTTTCTACAGGCCGGTCGAATAAAATCGACTCGAGTTCTTTTTTCCCCTTCCCGTTTTTTGGCTGAATAGAGAAGAGGCATTTCCCATTCGAATCGAGTGCCTCATACCCCTCTTTCTTATTTCTCAAACAGTCGGATTCATAGCCGTGTCTCTCTGCAGAGATCTTCCCAATTTGATTCCATAGACTTTCTCGGAACTGCACATGAAGGGGTTGCCCATCCATGACTCGAAGAAAAGCTGCTGCTAGATGTGGACAGGTGCCTTTTTTCTCTGCGAGATCACACGTGCAAAAACCATCAAGCACCTCGGAAGTATCACTCAATTGGATAAAAGGCCAGAGGGAGTCTTCCCCCTTTTTATCGCTGGGAATTTCAACTTGGTAGGTCCCCTCAGAAAAAAGGACAGGCAGGGCTCCCTTCTTTTCTAGAAGCTTTCTGCCGTCTGCAAGGTCCTTTTTTGAGAAAGAATGCATACTTTTCCCTCATACACTTTGGCACTCGGTCCAAAGAGTTCAATTTCCCGCCCTAGTCTCACTTCGAGCTGATCGCCCGACCTCGTGCGAACCGATATAAAGGGACCAGTCAACCCAAGGCGGTGAGCGACAAAGCTTGCCGCCACGGCCCCTGTCCCACAAGCAAGAGTCTCCGCTTCAACGCCCCTCTCGTAGGTCCTGAGCACAAGGGCATCTTTCCCAACGAGCTGGACAAAGTCGACATTGACCCCCTCCGGATGCAGCGAAAGGTCCCATCGAAGAGCCCTTCCTTCCTTCTCCACATCGACCTCTCCCCTAGAGAAAAGAACCACATGAGGGACCCCCGAATCAACCACATAAAGCCCCTCTTCCCATTTCACTATGGTCGGTGGCGCGAAAAAAGTAGAAATTTTCCTCTCTTTGGCTTTAACCGTCAACACCTTCTTTGCTACTTCGATTTTGTAGAGGGGTTGGACACGCCCAAGATCGATCAAAAAATGAACAAAACAGCGAAGTCCATTGCCGCACATGGCCCCTTTAGAGCCATCGGCATTAAAAAAAACCATTTTGTAATCGGCAATAGATGAACGGCGTAAAAGAATGAGGCCGTCGGCCCCGATACCAAGACGGCGCTGGCAAAGATAAGAAACTTCCCCTTCTGGGAAAACCTCGTCAAAATCCTCCAAGAGAATGAAGTCGTTACCCGCGCCTTCGTACTTATGAAATTTCTGCATAGGACTCGACAACCTTGTCGAGAAGCCCATAGTCGAGAGCCTCATCAGCCGACATCCACATATCCCTGTCAAGAGCTCGATCGATCGTCGCGCGATCTTTTCCCGTCGCTTGAACATAGACATCGACGAGAAGATCATGCGTCTTGATGATCTCTTTCGCCTGGATCTCAAGATCGGTCGCCTGTCCTTGAATCAGCCCCATCACTCTAGGCTGATGGATCATGATACGGGCATTCTTAGTTGCAAAACGACGGCCAGGAGCTGCACAAAGACTCAATACAGATCCCATAGAAGCAGCCAATCCTGTCACCAGAGTCGTCACAGGAGAGGTGATCATCTGCACCTGGTCCCATATCGCAAATCCCGAATCAACAGCCCCACCAGGAGAATTGATCACAAAAAGAATGGGCTTACCAGGGTCTTCCATCTCCAGATACCAAAACTTACGGATCGCATCATTGGCCGACTTATCATCGACAGCCTCACAGAAGAAAATCCTTCTTTGCTTTAAAAGGGACTCATCAATTTTATCTTGAACACTACTCGATCGTCTTGCCTGGTCTTCTGACATTGGATACTCCTGTTTACCGTATTATCGCTACGCAAGTGAAATTAATCAACAATGAGCTCTGGATACAAGGGAAAGTCTACCAAAAGCTCTTTGACTTGCAACTGCACGCGGGTGAGAACCGCTGGATCGATGACAACCTTTGCCCTACTTTTTTCTTCGCCCTTAACAGCGGCCTTCGTCCCCTTCAAAAGATCGACAATCATCAGTCCTATCTGGTGCATCTCTCCCTCTTTCATCCCAAGGGTGGTCAATGCTGGCGTCCCCAGCCGGACCCCAGAAGTGTACCATGGGCCATTTACATCAAAAGGGATTGCATTCCGGTTGACGGTAAGACCAGCTTCCCTAAGAGCATTTTCCGCCTGTTTTCCCGTGAGCCCAAAGGTCTTCGTGACATCAACGACAAGTAAATGATTATCTGTTCCTCCTGTGAGAACCTTTATCCCCTTAGCGACAATCCACTCCGATAGAGCCTGGGCATTCTTAACCACCTGCTCTGCATACGAGCAAAATTCCGGCGTATTCGCCTCTCGAAAAGCAACCGCCTTCGCTGCCATCACATGAGGAAGCGGTCCCCCAAGCACTAGAGGACATCCCTTGTCGACCACCTCTTGAAATTCTTTTTGACAGAGCACAAAGCCGCCTCTCGGCCCCCGCAAGGTCTTATGTGTTGTCGATGTGACCAAATGGGCGTAAGGAACAGGATCATACTCTCCAGTGAGCACCTTGCCGGCAACAAGACCGGCAAAATGGGCCATATCTGCCATCAAAACGGCTCCGACACTATCGGCAATCTCCCTCATCTTAGCAAAATTAATGAGCCTCGGATAAGACGAGTATCCCGCCACTAAAAGAAGAGGTTTCACCTCTTTTACTTGCTTTTGCAACTGGTCGTAATCCAGAAGTCCACTTTCCAGATCGACCTCGTAAGCAAATGCCTGCATTACCTTACTCGAGACGTTTCTTCGGTACCCATGGGTTAAATGCCCTCCAGAACCAAGCCCCATTCCCATCATCCTTTGCGAGACCATCAATTTCCGGATCTGCTCGTATTCCTCATCAGTCAGGGTGCCTACGGATTTCTTTCCGAGTCTTTCTACCTCTTTATCTTCAATCCGATGGACCAAACAGGCCCACATCGCCACCATATTGGCATCAGCGCCCGAGTGGGGTTGCACATAGGCATGATCACATCCAAAAATGGCTTTTAGTTCCTCTCTCGCGAGATCTTCCACCTGATCGACGTTGGCACATCCCGCATAAAAACGATGGTGGGGATGTCCTTCTGCGTACTTATCCGTGAGCAGGTTTCCCATGGCAAGCTGAACAGACAGAGATGAGTAATTCTCCGATGCGATCAGTTTCAAGTAGCTTCTTTGGTCTTTGAGCTCCTGCACAATAGTCCGGGCCACATCAGGGCGCACAAGGGCTACCTGATCAAGAGCTGCCATATAAGCAATCGCTCCGTTATTTCTTTGAGCTTCAGGTTTTTTTTGAAAATAGTTTTCTAGATATCCAGTTGTCTTTTTGAAGAGGGACCTCCTAGGGTTTGCATTTTCCTCATCATATCGGCCGGGCTCATTTTGTGAAAATGGAAAGCTCGATTCATATAACTGCGTATCAAAACTCCGAAAACGCACTTGTTTGGATGACAATGCGCACGAGGAATCCTATCTTAGTCGCGATCCACTGACTAGAAAGCCGGACATGCTTCATCGGGGCCCAAGAAAAACGACTGAGCATTCGTACTGATTACACGAGCTGCCAGGAGACCTACGAAAGGGATCTTCCCAACGTCTCCCAAAAGATCAAAGAGGATCCTTCCCCCAATAGTCCAGGAAAGTTTCCTATTAGGTATCACTGAAAGAAGGGCTTCGACCTCTTTTTACCTGCTTTTGTAACTGATCATATTTTCTTGGAAAATGGGTCTTTTGATGAAAAACAAAGAAATCATTCATTTTTGAAGGCCATTAAAGGGTGTGTGTGAAATGCTTTCACTGTCAAAAGCCGAGATTTTTTCCTAGGAGAATGCTCTAAGAGCTTCTTATAGGAAATAAGGAGAGCTTTTCATGAGCTGTGGAATGATTTTGCATTCACCCTCTTAGAGCATGGAAATTCTATTGAGGTTTATCCCCATAGAGGCTACGCTTGTAGCTATTATACAAATTTTCGGTGGATACCCTTATGAAAGAGACCCTAAAGCCCATTATTGAAATCCAAGAGCTCGATATGAAAATGATCCGTCTCATGAGGATCAAACGAGAGCGTCAAAAAGAGCTCAAGCAGATCGAAGACTTGCGAAAAGAGCTCCATGAACAGCTCAAAGACAAAAAGGAAGAGGTCGAAGAGCTCAACAAACAAATTCGATCCCTCGAAGGACGGATAAGCGAGATCACAGAAAAGCTCAAAGGTCTTGAAACCCGTCAAACGCAGATCAAAAAGGTAGAGGAATTCAATGCCCTCACTCAAGAGATGACTGCTGCTGAAAGGGAAAAAATCTCTATCGAGAAAAATGTTTCTGATTTGGTCGACAAAAAGGTAATGGAAGAAGAACTTCTCGAAAAAATCGGTGAGAGCTTGAAAACTTCTGAAGCAAGCAGCCTAGCCTTGGAAAAGGAAATTAAAGCCAGCATCGACATGATCAATGTGGAAGGATCAGGACTCAAAAAAGAGAGAGATGAACGGGCAGAAAAGATCGATCCAGATACTTTGGCAATCTATGAACGGCTCTTAAGAAATAAAAAAGACCGAGTTGTTGTCTCCATCGAAAGCAGAACCTGCAATGGCTGTCATATCACTCTGACTGCGCAACATGAAAACATCGTCCGCAAAGGGGAAAACATCGTCTTCTGTGAGCACTGCTCAAGAATCCACTACTGGCAAGAGTCTGAAGTGCTCGAGGGAACACCGGTCGCAACCAAGCGTCGCCGTCGCCGCGTCGCTAGTACATAAGAGGGTTTCTTCAAAGTCATTCCAACGATATTAGGGAAAGCCGGCAATCGCTGCTGCCTTTTGGCAGGAGAGGAAAGTCTGGACTTCATAGAAGAAGATGCCAGTGAAAGACTGGGGGCCGAAAGGCTACGGAAAGTGCAACAGAAAACATATCCGCGTTCGTAAGAACGACAGGTTGAAAATGATCGTTTTAAGAGCGGTCCCTCTTTTAGCAATAAGGGAGCGTTGTAAACCCCATCTGAAGCAAGAAGCTGTTGGTTCTCATGTTCTTCGCAAAGTAGCCAAGCAGCAAAAACGCTTGAGGAGTGTAGCAATACACTCCCTAGATGAATGATTGCCTTAGACAGAATCCGGCTTACGGCTTTCCCCCTTTTTTCTTCAAAACACTTGGATGAGCTCTATCGTAAACCTCCTTTTTGAGGCGAGTCGATACTTGGGTATAAATGGTCGTTGTCACAAGGGAGCTGTGCCCCAGAAGGACTTGGATCGTCTTGAGATCCATCCCATTTTCTAGCCAGTGAGTGGCAATCGTATGCCGAATGGTGTGTGGGGTGACAGTTGATGGAAGTCCACAAACAAGCAGGTACTTCGCAAAACAACGGTCGAGAGAACGGACGGTGATCCTCTTTCCCCACTTATTCAGAAAAATCGCCTCCTTATCGACTTCAGCTTTATGTTTTTGCCCATCGTGGTTCCTCTCTTCATGAGAGAGGTAATCTTCAATCCACTTTGCAGCGGATGGGGTGATGGGAAGAACTCTCTCTTTTTTTCCTTTACCGAGAACTCTAAGGGAATGATTTTTTGAATCCAAATCACTCCGATTGAGCTGGGCAAGCTCACTAATCCGTAGACCAGAGCTATAGAGAAGTTCCACCATGCACCGGTCCCGAAAGCCGAGATAGGTAGTGGTATCAGCCGCAGCGAGGAGGCGCTCCACCTGGTCATAAGTGAGAGCCTTAGGGAGGCTCTTCTCCAATTTGGGGGTATCGATCTCCTCCATCGGATTGTGGGGTATCTTCTCTTCGCGAAAGAGGTATTTAAAAAAGGAGCGGAGCGCTGCGAGTCTTCGCAGGAGGGTTCGTTTGGAGGCTCTTGATAGGCTTAAGTGCGCCAAGAAGGCTCGAATCACCCGCTTATCAAGCTCACCTAAGGAGGAGATTGTGATTTTCTCCTTATTAAGAAAACTTTTAAATGACTCTAGGTCTATTGAGTAACTGCGGAGTGTGTGCTGGGAGGCGTTCTTACCCATCTCGAGGTGGGCGAGAAAAGACTCTTTGGCCGCGTCGTATGGACTTGTCATTCCCTTATCTCCTATGTTATGCTGTATATCATATGATTACGCTCAATTCTATTACGAAAAAGATGGGCTCACGCCTCCTTTTTGAAGATGTCACTGTCACCTTCAATGAGGGATGCCGCTATGGCCTGACTGGACCCAACGGATCGGGCAAGTCGACTCTGCTTAAAATCATCGTGGGGATCGAAGAATCGACCTCGGGCTCGGTTCGCCTTCCTAGCAAGGTGGGTTTCCTCAAGCAAAACATTGAGGATTTCGCGGGGCAGATGGTGATCGATGTCGTGATCATGGGAAATAAGAGGCTTTGGGAGACCTTTGCTGAACGGGATCGTCTCTATGAAGAGGAGATGACCGATGAGGTGGGGATCCGCCTAGGGGAACTCGAAGAAATCATTGGAGATGAGGATGGTTACAGCGCCGAGTCCAATGCGGAGATTCTCTTAGCGGGGATGGGCATCCCCGACGACTACTGGCTCGAAGAGCTCGGCACGATCCCTACAGACATCCAGTTCCGTGTTATGCTCTGCCAAGCTCTATTCGGCAATCCCCCAGCTCTTATCCTCGATGAACCGACCAATCACCTCGATCTCGAGTCAATCTCTTGGCTGGAACGCTTCCTCAACGATTACTCAGGCTCTCTCATCGTTGTCAGCCACGACCGCTACTTCCTAAATACTGTCACAAACCACATCGCAGATATCGATTACGAGACGATCATTGTCTACCCCGGAAATTACGATAAGATGGTTATTGCCAAAACCGCTGTCAGAGAACGGGTGGAAAGTGAAAATAAGGCAAAGGAAAAGAAGGTGGCCCAGCTGCGAGAGTTCGTCGCCCGCTTTGGCGCGGGAACACGCGCCTCTCAGGTCCAGTCCCGCTTGCGTGAGATCGACAGGCTCCAGGCAACCGACCTAAAAAAATCGAACATCCAGCGCCCCTATATCCGTTTCTATCCCCCAGAAAAAGCCTCCGGACAACTGGTCTTTCGCGTTGAGGGGATCTCCAAAGCCTACGACGGCCCAACAGTCATTGAGGACCTCTCTCTCGATATCACCCGCGGCGAAAAAATCGCCCTCATCGGAAATAACGGACGAGGGAAAACAACTCTTCTCAAAATGCTCGCAGGTGTCCTCACCCAAGACAGTGGTATCATTGAGAAGGGACACCAAATCGAGATTGGGTATTTTCCTCAAAACCACGCCGAGCTGATCGACAAATCGAGTAAAATGACGATCTTCGACTGGCTCAAGAGTTGTAGAGCGGGGATCTACGACCAAGATGTGCGCAGCATCCTTGGTAAGATGCTCTTTGCTGGAGATGACGCTTTTAAACAAATCTCCCATCTATCAGGTGGCGAGACTGCGAGGCTCATCATTGGTGGGTTGATGCTCTGTAACTACAATGTCCTCATCCTCGATGAGCCAAACAATCACCTCGATCTCGAGGCGGTCTCTGCCCTCGGTTGGGCCCTTCAAGATTATAAGGGTACGGTCATCTTTGCGAGCCACGACCGTGACATGATCAATCACGGGGCCAAGAAGATCATCGCCCTCGAAGAAGAAGGAGTTCAGACTTTCACTGGCTCTCTCGATGACTATTTGTCCTCCCGATCTTGACATCTTATTTCCTTCGCGATTAGAGTAAAAATTATTCTAAAAGGAGACAAGAATGTCAGAACCAATTAGCGAATATTCCCCGATCTACGATAAAGAAGGGCCCTCAAAGGACGAACTCAACCTTGCTGCAGAGCTCAAAAAAAAGGTACGGGCTTTCATGCAGGAGATCAAAGGGGTTCTAGAGTCCCCTTCTCTCGTCGACAACAGGGATGCTCTGATCGCTTTATCTGAAACGGTCATTCAGTTACAGGCCATCTCAGAGAAGACAGGAGAAGTCATTGAGGGAACATTGCTTTGCGAAAATCTCAAAGATGATGGACAGATCATTCTGAATATCTTGAATCAGTCTCTTTCCATCCCTGGAGCGAAGGCCAACATCAGCCTCCGCGAGGCAGCTGAACTCTTTAATCCCAAGCAAACGCTCACTTCCGATCTTCGAAATATCCTCGTGAGTTTCTTGCAGTTCCCCATTCCCACGGAGATGATGGTCCGCGAGCTCGAAATCATTCACGACGAGCTGTAGGGAACGCCTCCTTATATGGGAGAGGATTTTATTACCTGGGAAAAGGGAATCGCTTTAAATCATCCGCAACATCGGTGTTGGGAAAGATGGGACGCGCCTCTTCGAGGAAGCCGTCGAGTTCTTGATAACGTGCGGAAAAGTGGGTGAGAACAAGGTGCATAGCACCTGCTTCTTTAGCGATCTCGGCCGCTTGGCAAGCCGTAAGGTGGCGGTGTTTTCTGGCGAGTTCTTTATGCGCTTCTTGATAGGTACTCTCACAGAGGAGGAGCTTTGCCCCTTGTGCTGCTTTGATCGCATTAGGTGTGAATGTTGTGTCGATAACGATAGAAAAGACATCTCCAGGACGGACAAAGCTCACATCGTCAAGGTGCACGGTTTGCCCACCAATGATCACTTTCTTCTCTTTTTCTAGGGTTTGTACGAGTGGGCCTTGGACCCCAAAATCTTTGAGTTTCTTCTTGTCAAATTTGCGCGTCTCTCTCTCTTGGATACGCCAAGCGATATTATCGACGCCGTGTTCGAGGAAGTAGGCTTCGATACGGAAAAACCCATCTTCAACAATCCCCTCTTCAAAGACGGGGTGTTCAATGACTTGGATCGTCTCATGGTAGATCGTTCCGTAGCGCAGGCGATCGAAATACTTCTTACCAGAGGCCGGGTAGTAAACATGAATCGGGTGGGTCACTTTATCGAGATTGAGTCGCATCAGCATCGAGCCTAGCCCTAAACAGTGGTCCCCATGAAAATGGCTTATAAAAATGCGGGTGACTGTCGGAGGGGCGATCTCAGCAAAGATGAATTGGCGCTGGGTCCCCTCGCCTGGATCGAAGAGAAGTCCTTCATTATTCCAGCGGAGAAGGTAGGCGCCATGGTTCCGACGGCGGGTCGGTTGCTGAGAAGAACAACCGAGGATGGTTAAATCGCGAACGGTCATTTTGTTCCTCTGGAAAAGAAGGGAAGCCTCCCTAGAAAAGCGCCAAATAATCCCCCAATGATGTGTGCCGTATTGGCGATATTGGGAGAGTAATCCTGCTTAGAGGTGAAAAGGGCCATCGCAAGAGAGAACAGTTCCAGGGCAAACATCGCTCCGATGTAGACGAGGATGAAGATGATGGTGGAGCGATTCAAAGGATACCCTTCCCAAGGAGCCCGCTTCTGTCTCACCCAAATGAACCCCACTAGTCCAGCAACTACCCCGGAAAATCCGAGGAAGTTGGCCCCACTCATCATGTACTGGGCAATGTTGGAGACAATGCCTATCGCTAAGATAAGCAAGATGATCTTCAAATTGGGCAATCGTTCTTCGACCTGCTTAAGGAGAATCCAGGCCCAAGCCATGTTAAAGAGAATATGCAGGAGGCTCGCATGGAGAAGGCATGGTGTGAAGAGGCGCCACACCTCTCCCTGTTTGATCTTCCCAAAGAGTGGGCCCTTAGCAACGGGGCTCTCAGGCTCCTCTTTTGCTCCGCTCATGAGTTTTGCTAGGACACCTCGCCATGTGGGAATCTCTGCTGCTTTCGCAAATTCGACCTGCTCTTCAGTGGGCAGCTCTTTTATAGACTTGAAGTCATCAAGGGAATATTTCTCTAGGAGGGCATCGATTCTCTCTGTGGATTTGGGGTAATCAAACATGAGCATCTGTTGGATCGGGGTCCATCCTATCTCTAAAGCGAGCTTCCCATCGGCTTTCAACCGACTGACTTGTTGCGCCCCATTCCAGAAGTAGAGAAAAACGCAGAGAAGGATGATCAATGATGTAAGGGGGTGTTTCTTTCTATTGCGGGGAGTCCTCTGCATCCGCTTCTGCCACGGTCTTCCGAGTCGCTCCTCCTTTTTTTGCGCCTCTTCTCGTTTGCGCTCCTCACTCAAATTTGGGGGCTGGGGAGGGGTTGGAGGGTTGGGAATATTGGCAAACTTCGAGGATTCTGGGTAATCATGGTACTCATCAAATAGTGCCATGGCGCGATTGATCTGATCTTCATCGTAGATCCAAATCGACACCTCTTCTCCAGTTTTAGTGCTCTTTTCATAGGTGCTCTCAATCCCCTCTTTGAGCAGAACCGAGTAAAAGACAAACGCCTTTTTTTCGTTTTCTAAATTACCAATTAGTCGCATGGAAGACTCTGGATTTTTTTGATTAGGTTGGTGGTGGAGAACCCTTCGATAAGAGAGACAATGTGGAGCCTTCCTCCACCTTCTCGCACTACGTCGGCTTCTATGCACTCCTCTCCGTACTCATTCCCATTGACATGGACATCCGGTTGCACTTCAGCAAGGACACGGCAGGGATCGGTCTCTTCAAACCAGCTGACAAAGTCGACCCTTTCGAGGACAGCGATTTGGAGAAGTCTCTCTTCCAATGGACGAATCGGCCTATGGGGGCTCTTATAGGCTTTGATCGAAGCATCTGAATTGAGAAGAATAAGAAGGAGGTCTCCCTGACAAGAGGCCTCATGAATCATCTCAAAATGGCCTGGATGAAGGAGATCGAAGGATCCATTGAGGGTCACTAAGATCTTGTTCCCCTTCTTCACTTTGGCGGCAAAGGATGCCAGCCCTTCAGAAGGGATGATTTTCTTACTTATCGCTTCTCTAAAAGAGGAGCTACTTTTTGCCGAAAGCGACACGCTGTACCTCCTCAAAGTGATCGACAAAGTGGGGCGTAAACCCTTTGGTGACGTAGTCGGGCAGCTCGGAATATTCCCTTTCGTTGTCTTTGGGGAAAATGAGAGTTTTGAGTTTAGAACGTCTAGCAGCAATCACTTTCTCCTTTACGCCACCGATTGGCAAAATCTTTCCTGTTAGGGTAAGCTCACCTGTCATCCCAAGATCGTTATTGATCGGTCGGTTCAGCAAGAGAGAAAGGAGGGCAGTCGCCATTGTTATTCCAGCGGATGGGCCATCTTTTGGTGTCGCCCCTTCCGGAATATGGAGATGAACTTTATGCCCTTTAAAAAAAGGAACATCACAAATACTGTGGACATAGTTCCATGCGATCTGCGAAGACTCTTTCATCACATCGCCCGCCTGTCCGGTCAGGCGCATCTCTGTCTTCTCACTCGGAACCTGGATCGTTTCGATATAGAGGGTCGCTCCCCCCATCGCCGTCCAAGCAAGACCCATCGCAACTCCTATCGGTGTCTTGGGATAAAAGCGATCGCTTGTGAA
This sequence comes from Chlamydiota bacterium, assembly GCA_011064965.1. Taxonomy (GTDB): domain Bacteria; phylum Chlamydiota; class Chlamydiia; order Chlamydiales; family Rhabdochlamydiaceae; genus Sacchariniichlamydia. The sequence goes on along the minus strand of JAAKFS010000007.1, from coordinate 22,464 downwards.
GATCGGTTTGCCGAGGTACTCTTTGAGATCCTTTTCCGTGATCTTGATCTCTTTTCGTGGGGCTCTTTTTTTCTTCTCTTGCTGAATGACAATTTTGGTGGCCACTTTCCGCATGATCTTTTTCAGGTTCTTTTCTAGGCCTCGAACACCAGCCTCGCGGGCATACCCATTGATGATCTGCTTGAGCGCACCGACATTAAAAGAGAGGTTTGAAGCTTTGAGTCCCATGTCTGCCCGGTTGCGGGGTATGAGGTACTTTTTGGCTATCTGCACCTTCTCTTCAAGGATGTACCCAGAAAGACGCAAAATCTCCATCCGATCCCGCAATGCATCAGGAATAGTATCGATCACATTGGCGGTGACAACAAACAAAACATTGGAGAGATCCACTCTTACATCGAGAAAGTGATCGAGGAAGTCTTTATTTTGTTCTGGGTCGAGAACTTCGAGAAGTGCAGAGGCGGGATCTCCAAGGTAACTGTTGCCCATTTTGTCAATTTCATCGAGCATGATCACTGGGTTCATCACCTCTACGGATTTGAGTGCTTGAACAATCTTTCCTGGCATTGCCCCTATATAGGTACGACGGTGTCCTTTGATCTCCGCTTCATCGCGCATTCCTCCAACAGAGAACCGATAGAATTCCCGATCGAGGGCCCGGGCTATGCTTTTCCCCACACTCGTTTTACCTACACCGGGAGGTCCAAGTAAGCAGATGATGCTCCCCTTCACTCCCCCTGAAAGTTTCCCAACAGCGATGAACTCCAAGATCCGCTCTTTGAGGTCTTCTAGCCCGTAATGGTCTTCTTTGAGAATTTTTTCAGCTCGGCCCAAGCTATGCTCTTTATCTGTCCCAATCCCCCCACTGAAGTTTCCCCAAGGAAGAACGGTGAGCCAATCGAGATAGTTGCGGGAGACTGCATATTCAGCAGAATGGGTATCGAGAATTTGCAGTTTCTCCACTTCTTCCTGAATCACCTTCATCACTTCAGGAGGAACGTCCCTTTCACTGAGACGTTCTTCGAACTTTTCGAAGTCGTGGGCCTTGTCATCCTTTTCTAGACCGAGCTCTTTCTTGATCGTTTTGAGTTGTTCTCTGAGGAAAAAGTCTCTTTGCGTTTTTGAGACACTCGCTTCGATCTTTTGATTGATGCTGCTTTGCAACTTGCTCAAGTCGAGCTCTTTTTTTAGAAGAACAAGAGCCTTCGCTAACCGCTCATTGAGGTCAAAAGACTCCAAAACCTCTTGCAATTCCTCCCTTGTAGCTGTTGTTAGCGCTACGGCAAAGTCAGCCAGTTTTCCCGGCTCTGTGAAATCGGAATGCCCGAGAAAAACCTGAAGCTCTTCCTTGAACAACGGATTGAGTTTGAGCAAATCCTTAATCGTTGTAACGATACTGATCGAATAGGCCTTTAGAGCTTTTGAGAGGCGTTTAGAAGGTGTATCATCATGGTAAATGACCTTTGCCTTCAAAAATTTTTCTTTTTTCGCAGGACCCTCGATCAGAATCCTATGCTCCATATTGAGGATCACCTGTGCTCCCCCCTGCTCCATGGGGATAATGCGCAAAATTTTTGCAGCGACACCTACAGGATAGATAGAATCAATAGAGAGGTCGTAGATATTGGCCTCTTCCTCTTTTGTTAGAAAGAGTCCCATCATTTTATGATCAGTATTCGCAACCCGCTTGAGCATCTCATAATAGATCCCAGGCTCAATCACAAGAGGAGCTGCCATCCCCGGGAAAAAGGGGCGTCTTGAGAGAGGAACAATGAAAAGCTCATCTGGGAAAGAGACATCTTCGGGCTCTTCAATTTTTTTCTTTTTGCGAGCCGGTTTTTTTACGACTTGATCTAGGTCTTTTTCTATCTCTGGCTTTTTTTTCTTATTCAAAATACTCCTACACAGGCTGTTTCTAGCTTGAAAACCCTCATCGCTAAGATTTTCAGGGATGATAAGATAAATACAAGAACAAAAGTGTATCAAGTCGAGAAAATTCCCGCAATGTGCTAAGATGGTTCTCTATGAAAATCCTCATCATCGATACGAGTAGAGATCCGGCCTTCCTCGCCCTTACAGATGGGGAAGAGGTTCTCTCCTCAGCAGTTCTTGAAGGAGGGAAAAAACTCTCGCTCTCTCTCTTTTCAACCCTTAAAGTTTTCCTGCCAAAAGAGGGCGTCGATGTCGTTGCTGTCGGAGTAGGCCCCGGCTCCTATATAGGAGTTCGAACAGCTGCAACCGTTGCCCAAGCTATTTCCTATGCGCAATCGATCCCGATGCTCTCCTTCCCCTCTCCCCTCGCCTACATCCCTCCCGAATGCAAAGAGGGGTCCTTTGCATTCATCGGGGATGCCAAAATGGGAGAACTCTATCTCCTTACTGGGGACCTTCCGGACAAAATCTCCACCCCAACCCTTATTGCCCCTAGCGACCTCCACACGCACCTTGAGACTGTAGACTGGGTAGTCTCTGAAGAATCACTTGCCAATGGGGCGCTCCCCCCAACGCCAAACCCCTCCCTAATCGCTAGCTATTGCTATCAGCTCTGGCTCAAAGGGGAACAAATCTCACGAGAAGCTCTTTCTCTCACCTACCTCCGTTCTTAACCTTGTCGATACTCTTTTATTTACTCGGCCACTAATGGCGTATTTTCGCTTCCCTTTGCTTCAGCTTAAACTGCTGAATACAAATGATGTAACAACGACATGAGAGAGCTGTGCTTAATGAGATTTCTTCGCACTAACCGAGCTAGCTGAAGGGAAGCAAAAATCTTGCCATTGCGAAAAAGGGGGGCACCTAAGTAAAATGGGAAGAAACCTATAACTCGAGGGCATTGCATAAATGCTTTCTCTAGAGAAACATTGGCTTACATAGGGTTTCAATAGGGAAGTAGCTGGCGCCATGTACTCGATATAAATGTTGAGGAACACAACCTACATGCCAAGTGTCAAAGTTCGCGCAGGCGAGTCGATCGAAAAAGCTCTACGGATTCTCAAGAAGAAGCTTGATAAAGAGGGCATCATGAAGGCAGCAAAAGCACATCGTTACTACGATAAGCCCTCAGTCAAAAGTCGAGCGAAAGCCAAAGCGGCTCTCAAATACAAGAAGAAATAACCAAATTATTTTTCTCACCCTAAAGCAATGAGCGATTATTACAACATTCTCGGTGTGTCCAAAAACGCCTCACAAGACGAAATCAAAAAGGGTTACCGCAAACAAGCCCTAAAGTACCATCCAGATAAAAATCCCGGCGACAAACAAGCCGAACAGCAATTCAAAGAAATCTCTGAATCCTATGAAGTTCTCAGCGATGAGAACAAAAAGCGCATCTATGACCAGTATGGCGCCGATGCTGTGAAAGGGGGTATGGGTGGTGGCGGAGCCGGAGGCTTCTCCTCAATGGAAGAGGCGCTCCACACCTTTATGAACGCTTTTGGCGGTAGAGGTGGTGGCGGTGGTGGCGGTGGTGGCGAGTCGATCTTTGACTCCTTTTTTGGATTTGACTCTGACCCTTCCTCGGCGGGAATGCGCCAAGGCGCTTCAAAAAAGATGAGCCTAACAATCACCTTCGAAGAGGCGATGAAAGGCGTGGAAAAAGAAGCATCGATCATCAACCATGTGACCTGCTCTACCTGTCAGGGAAGTGGAGCTGCTGACCAAAAAAGCATCAAGACTTGTTCCCAATGTGGCGGAGCGGGACAGGTTCACCAGACTAGAGGTTTTTTCAGTATGGCAACAGTCTGTCCTAGTTGCCAGGGACGAGGAAAGAGGATCACTGACCCTTGCCAAACCTGCCGCGGAAGTGGCCGAGAACGACAAAAACAACACATCCAGATTAAAATTCCTGCAGGAATCGATAGCGGCATGCGGCTTCGAATGGCAGGGTATGGCGACGCAGGCGAAGGAGGAGGGCCACCTGGCGATCTCTACGTCTACATCAACGTCAAACCCCATGATGTCTTCGAAAGAGAGGGAGATGATGTGATCATCGAACTCCCCATAAGCTTCTCAGAAGCTGCGCTCGGTATTAAAAAAGAGATGCCCACCCCCATTGGTGGAAAAGCGAGGATCAGTATCCCCGAAGGAACTCAAAACGGGAAAGTTTTCAGAGTCCGAGGCGAAGGGAGCCCCAACGTCCATGGAGGAGGGCAAGGAGATCTTCTCGTCCAAGTCGTTGTCGAAACCCCCGTCGGACTAAATGACAAGCAAAAAGATCTTCTGAAGGAGTTCGCCAAGCTCGAAGGAGATCACAACTCCCCTCGCAAGCGGACATTCTTCGACAAGCTCAAAAGGCTCTTTGCTTAAGAGCCACAAGGGCAGGAATCACTTCTTGGATATCCCCCGTCAAAAGAAAGTCCTCATCTCCGAGGTACGAAGGCTTAGCCAGATCAATAGAGAGGAGCTTCCCATCGGGATTGACCTCTTTATACCATCCTAAGAAACCCTTATCATCAAAACTGAGTCCGATACAGAGAATCGCATCAATCTGTTTCAACTTCTCAAGCTCTATCGATTCCTTCACAGCTGAAGCTGATACACAAAAAGGAGCAAGCCCTGTCTTTTGATGCAAGTGGTCGAGGTTTTCTGTCAGCAGGGGAATATTCTTTGATAGCGCGAGTTCTTTAAGAGCCCAGTGAGCTTTTGTTGGAGCGCTTTCAAAACAAGCCCGATGGAAATAACGGATCTTTCTAATCACTGTCTTTGGATGTTTCACCATCAAAGCAATCCACTCTTTCTCGAACTGAAATAATGCAGCTAACTGATGCATTGTCGGGACCTTTGAAGCTGCAGAGATCCCCGCCCCCGTATAAAATAGGATCTTTTTTTTGCCGATCCATTCAGATAGCTCTTCTAAAGTGAGAGACTTTGGAATACCTTGCGATATCACCCGCCTTTTGGCAATGCAATACTCCCCTTCTCTCTCATCCCTTCGAGACGATTTTGGATAGGTAAATGTATATTCCGATCCCAGCTGTGCAAACTGTTTCCGCACCTTTTTCGGCAACTCTTTCCACTGTTCCTCTGTCAGGGTAATGGTAAAGGTCGCCTCTTTAGGAGCCGTTTGAAAAGAAAAAAGAGCATCCTCTCTCTCCCAGTTCATGTCGAGCTCTTTAGGCAACGCCAGGGCCTCGCCAACCTCAAGGTGGCGGAGCTCAACACAAGGACTAGCAAGAGAAGCTATGAATAGGAAAAGTCCGATCAGTCGAATCACTGCATAAGGATACCAAAGGGAAGTTTTTCGTGACAAATCGAAAAGATTTTTCTATATCTTAGAGTATGCCAATCGCTTCCGTTAACGACATTGATATCTACTACGAGGTTCACGGCAGTGGTCCCTCGCTTTTCCTAATTGGGGGATTTTCCTTGAGCCATCATGGGTTCCAAGAATTTATCACTCCCTTTGTAAAGCATTTTCAGGTGGTTATTTTCGATAATAGAGGAGTCGGACAATCCTCATCTCCTCCCACTGACTATACGACGGTGCAGATGGCACAGGACACCTCTTCACTCATGGATCATCTCGGAATCGAAGCCGCTCATTTGATGGGAGTGTCGATGGGCACTCTGATCGCAGAGCAGCTCTGCCTCAACCACCCGCAAAAAGTACAAAAGGTGGTCCTTTGCGCCCCCTTTGCAAAGCTCCCAGAGCTCTCTGCTCACCTCATCAAAGTAGAGGCTAAGCTCCTTAAAAAGGGACTGGATCGAGGGGATCTTCTCGAGATGATGGTTCCGTGGCTCCTTAGCACCTCTATGCTAGAAACGCCCGGAGGAGTTGAGCAATTTCTGGAGGGGATGCTTAGCGACCCCTTTCCACAAACTCTCGACGGGTTTATCGGCCAGATGCATGCCCTCATCCACTGCGACCTTCGGAAAGAGATCCACAAGATTACTCATAAGATGCTCCTCCTCGTAGGAGAAAATGACCTTCTCACTCCTCCTTCATGCGCAGAGGAAATCTTTCGCGAAGCCCCAGACGCTAAAATCCATCTCTTTGAAAATAGGGGGCACGTCTTCCATGCAGAAATTCCAGAAAAGGTTGCTGAGAAAACTCTCAGTTTCCTTTTGTGATGAGCTCTTGATCAGAAAGTAGCGAGAGAGATCGATAGAAATTCTCTATGCACTCTCTTTTTCCATTTTTTCCTCTTTTTCTAGCCAGTCAGAGACGAGCTTCAGAGAATTAGGAATATTTTCAAGGCAGTGGTTGCCTCCCTCAATCTCAATGTAATCAACGGACATCCCTTTCTTCTTTAAAGCTTTGATCATTTCCCGCCCTTCTTTTACCATGATGATCTTGTCCTTGGTCCCTTGCAAAATCAGAATAGGAAGAGCTGTTGTCAGTGTAGAGATTTGATCAATGGGATTGCGCATCTTAAGAGCCTCTCCCTTCAGAGGAAATCCTAGCCCCTGCTCGAGCATTTTTCCCATATCAGGTCGGTTCTTTAAAAATTCAGGCAAGTCGAGTAGACCCGACATGGAAACCGCTTTATCAAAGTAGTTTTGCAATTTCGGGAATCGAGACAAGGCCAAAAACATCTCCATCCCGCCACGACTCCAGCCAAGGAGGTACTTCTTATTTGCACTGAAACTCGCTTCTAGTTTCTTCTCCAGAGTTGGGATAAAGTCAATGAGTGCATCGACATCATTGACATCACGCCCCCCAAACTCATCTCTTCCAGGACTCACCCCTCCACGATATGTAGTTGAGAGAACGGTGTAATCCTCGATGAAACTCGTCGAGTTTGCCGGATGTTTCAGGTTAACATACTCAGCACCACCTCTGAGAAAAACGAGGAGGGGCTTATCTTTACAACTGGGGACAAAACTGACATACCCCTTAACCATTAGCCCTTCAGATGGATACTCAAAAAGGACGATCCGCCGATTTGATGCTTTAATTTTTTCTTTTGTCTCTTTTTCAATATCTTCGGACTTGAGCAAATCCTCAGTGATCTCAAGCAGTCCTTTTCCCTCCACCTTTTTCATTAGGTCTGCAGCCTGCAACGCGATCGTTGTTACACGCAAATCTTCTGGTATGGCTTCATTAGCTACCAGTGGTGTGATGACAAGAGCCCAAAATAGAATAAGAAATTTACGCATCCCTCTCCTCCAAAATGAATTTTTTAGCCAAATATCATGAGTATAAAAATCGGAGGGAAAAAAAGCCCCTTAAAAATTCTTTTACTGCGGAGGGAGCTCCTCTATAAGAAAAAGACGGGCATCAAGAGACCTGGTCAGGATTTAGCCATTTACTGGCTGAGACTCTTTTTCAAACCAGCGCTGAATGTACGCAAAGGTATCGTGAACATTTTCAAGGCAGTGATCACCCCCTTCCACTTCGAGATGGTCAACTTGGCAACCTCTCTCTTTTAGACGGTGTAGCATCTCATACCCTTCCGACGTACTGACACGGTCATCTTCTGACCCCTGCATGATCAAAACAGGAAAGTCCTTCGAGATCTTGTCTACCTGATAGATCGGGCTCCGTTTCTTGATCCATTCCATTCCATTATATCCAAAAGAATGGGTATACATCATGCGCATACACCAGCGGTTTCTCATCTGCTCCTCAATATCAAGAAGCCCAGATAAAGAGACCCCTTTTTCAAAATAGCTTTGCAACTCAGGGAAGCGCGTAAGAGCGAGAATCATCTGCATTCCCCCTCGGCTTGCACCTAAGATATACTTCTTCTGTTTCGAAATCGTGATCCCCAACTTTTTTTCTAGGGTTGGGATGTAATCGATGAGGTTCTTGACGTCGTTGACATCAGCTCCACCGTATTCATCGACCCCTTCATTGGCTGCCCCCCGATAAAGGGGAGCTATAACCGTATAGTTCCCAAAGTAACTATACCCCCAGCCGGGATGCATCAAGCCAAGATAGCAGTTGCCCCCTCGTAAGAAAACGAGAAGAGGTTGTTTTTCACATTCTGGAGCAATACTCAAATACCCTTTGACCATGAGTCCATCAGAAGGGTACTCAAAAATGAAAAAACGACGATCGGTGTGCTGAGCTCGTTTCCTAGAGTAGGGAAAGCTCTTATCCTTTCGCATTTCATCGGTAATTTCAACGATCCCTTTTCCCTCAAACCTTTTATAATAGCGTTTGAGCTGACGAGTGAGTTGTGCAGCCTCCTCGTCCTCCAATGCTTGCCTCTTTTGATATTTCGATGCAGAAGGACGCGCACTCAAGGAATCCCCGAATGGGAGAAATAAAGATATTAAACAAAAAATAAATACAGATATTCTAAACATTATTAAATGACTGTTAAATAAGTCACTCAATAGTATAGACGATTACTTAAACAAAAACAATAAGAGAGAAATTTTGACACACCTCAGGTGAGATGTGTCAAAAAAAGAACTTACTTCTTTCTTGCCCGTTGTTGAATGGACTTGCAGAAGAAAATTTGATAAAGGGCTGAAATACCAACCAAAGAATAGATGATGCGTGTCAATCCGGACATTTCACCGAAAATTGCGCCTATTAGGTTGTATTCAAAAAAACCAATGAGTCCCCAGTTCAATCCCCCAATAATGAGAAGAACAGCGGAAATAATATCTAATGCTCTCATAATGCTTTCCTCCAAGCGTTTTGTTAGCTTTCCTTCTTGTTAAAAAAAAATCTTTTTTTATACAAGATTTTTCCAACGAGCAGAAGAAAAAAGGCCAAAAACGAGAGAATATAGAGCAATAACTCCGATGCCAATCAGACCAGTCGCACCGAGAAATGTCGGATTCGGGTCAGAAAAGACAATAAGAGAAAGTGGGGCAATGGCATTGAACGATCCATGGAATGCGGCTGCAGTCATTACCGACTTCCCCTTAAGGCGGTAATAGGTAATCGGAACGCTTAAAGCCAGTGCCAGCAGAACCATGACTAGACTTCCAAAAATGGGCCTACCAGGGTAATTATATCCAACAAAAATCACGATCGGCAAATGCCAAATTCCCGATAACAACCCTGTAATTCCAATTGCCTTGAGAGCCCCTTTATTTTTCAATTTTTCCCATAAGTAGCCCCTCCAGTAGATCTCTTCTCCAAGAGCTGCGATCATATTTACGCTTAAACCTCCAATATATCCTCCAAGGAGAATGCCAAGTAGAGGAATAACTTTTGGGTGCGCACTCCCCTCCTTAAAAAAAGGAATTGGATCAAGCAGGGTATCAAAGGGTAGGCTGCATAGTATCGCCACACCAACGATAACCATCACAACCAATGGAGCTAAAAAGAAAAATCGGTTCGGTTTGCTAAAAATGGGGAACCGAATGTTTTCCTTCCTAGAGAAGACAATTCCAACCACACCCGGAATCCATATCATGACAAGGAAAGAAATCGCAAAAAACAGATTGGGCATTTCTCCTTCTTCTGAAGTAGGGCCCCGAAAAACGAATAGGCAATAGCTGAAAATCAGAGTGACTACAAAGAGAACTAGGTAAGAGAAGGCCCAATGTTTACCTTTTCTCATTATTTCTCTTTTCTTTTTGAACCTATGAATTTCAAAGCCAGAACTTCAAGAGCAGTCACTATGAGGAACCATCCTCCTAATATCCCCATTTCCCTCATGCTTCCGAAATGAAAAAGGGCAATAGAAAATGTGAAGGCAGCAAGAAAAGAACTATAGCAAAGAGCCGCAGCATAGACCGATTTGCACCTAACCCTAAAAAAGGTCAGAAGAGGAGTGAAGACAAAGCTGATCACAATGACAATAATGGCGTTTCTAAGGACCATCGTAGAGTTGGAAAAAAGAGAGAGGGCAGTTAAGGGAATTTGCCATACCGACCATAGAATTGCGGTGATCGTCATCGCCTTCCAAGGCCCCATCTCCTTAAGCCGGTCCCAGAGGTATCCCCTCCAATAGAGTTCAGACCCTAGGAAGAGGAAGGAAAAAATAAAAGTCATCAAGACATAATTGAGGAAGAAAAAGAGAATCCCGGAGCCTATCTGCATCCATAGGGTCTTCCCTTCAAAGAAGGAAAAGGTCGGAACAGTCTCACGAAATGGGAGCGTCGCAAAAGAGGCAACTAAAAACGTCACAAGCGTCAATAGGGGAATCAGCCAATAAGTTCGATTGGGTTTTGCAAAAATGGGAAGAGGCTTTCCTTCACGTTTGGAATAAGCCAAAGCGACCCCTCCTGGAATCCAAAAGTAGAGGAATGAGAGAACGAGTCCAAAGATATATATCTCCTTGAAAAAATCGCTTCCGAGTATTTTCACAAATGTGTAAACAATTGCAACTCCGAGAACGATAAAAAGAGAGTTTCTCGTATTTTTTTCCGTCATAGCTTCTCCTTAGTGACCATTTCACAAAGTAGCAGAAAAAAATTTTGGTTTCTATGAATTTATTTCCTGCTGCGTCATTGACTCAGCAGGAGAAAACGATTACTTTGTTTCTTTCTTGATGTAGAACGAGAGACCGATAAGCGACCCTCCACGGAAAAGAAGGTATAGGCCCAAATAGAGGCCAATCGCCCACTCTGCACTTGTTGGGAACTTGCTGAAAATCAGGATCGCAAAAAGAAGAGAGACGAGACCACTTAAAAAGAGCCACAGCCATCCTTTAAGAGGGCGGTAGTGCCAACCACTGATCATCTTGACAATCCCCTCGATCAGGAAGTAGAGAGCAAAGAGAACAGTGAGTGTCAACACCCCAGTCATTGGGGAGGCAAACAAGATGATACCGGCGATTAGAGCAACTACAGATGAAATGAAGAGAGTTGCAGCTTCCCCTTTTTCCGCTTTGAAACCTCGAATCCCTTGAACTACACCCACAATCACAAGTAAACATCCAAAGAGCACATTGAAGCTCATCGCCACAAAGAGCGGGTTCGCTAGAGCGAGAACTCCTAAAAGGGCTAAGATAATCCCCTCAAAGAGCAAGTGTTTCCAATTTAAATGACCAATCATTGCAATCCTCCGTTTTTACATTTCATACAGCTGAAGGAAATTTTATGCAATAAGAGGGTGTCTTCAAAGTCATTCCACCGATTTTAAGGAACGATCTTTTCCCCTATGAAGGGCATTTTCGACCGACCCAAGCTTTTTCAAGCTTGCTCTGGTCTCCAAATCCCCTTCTAGGAAAAAATCTCCGTTCCTATCGGCGAAAGCACTTTGAAGACACCCTCTAAACGCGCAATTCTTTTCTTGAGAAAATTCTTCAAATCCACTAGGAGAGAGGTATGACAAAGAAGTTTGATGCCATCATTATTGGGACGGGACAGTCAGGTCCCTTTCTTGCCAATCGCTTAGCCAAAGCAGGAATGCAAGTTGCAATCATCGAGAGACACCGCTTTGGAGGGACTTGTGTCAATGTGGGATGCGTACCCACAAAGACACTCGTCGCAAGTGCGTATGCTGCCTATATCGCTTGCAATGCGAAAGACTTTGGAATTGAGATCTCCGGTAAACCTTCTGTCGATATGAAAGCCGTCAAGGCGAGAAAAGACGCCATTGTCAAAGCTTCGACCGAAGGAGTAGAAAACTGGCTCAAGAAGATGGAGAACTGCACTGTCTACGAGGGTCAGGCGGCATTTGAAAGCTCCAACACTGTGCGGGTAAACGGTGAGCTTCTTCAAGCGGATCAGATCTTCATCAACGTAGGCGCGCGCGCATCCGTGCCACAGGTTCCCGGACTTGATACCATTCCCTATTTGACCAATAGCACGATGATGGAGGTGGACTTCTTGCCAGAGCATCTCCTCATTATCGGAGGGGGATACATCGGTTTGGAGTTTGGCCAAATCTATCGTCGATTTGGGAGCAAAGTCACCATTCTGGGAAGGGGGCCAAACATTCTCTCTCGCGAAGATGAAGATATCTCTCAAGAGGTACGTGAAATTCTTGAAGGAGAGGGCGTTTCTATCCTCACTGAGACAGAAGATCTCACCATCGAGAAAAAAGGGAAGAAGGTGGAGGTCCACATGCAGCATCAGGGAAAATCCCATACCGTAGAGGGCTCTCACCTTCTTGTCGCTACGGGCAGGATTCCCAACACTCGTGATTTAGGACTCGAAAAAGCGGGAATTGAGGTCAATGCCAAGGGCTACATTCAAGTGGATGACCAATTGCAAACAACGAGGCCGGGAGTTTGGGCACTTGGAGACTGCAATGGCCTAGGCGCATTCACACACACCTCATACAACGAGTTCGAGATTGTCGCAGCGAACTTGCTCGAAGGAAAGAAGAGAGGGGTCAGCGATCGCGTTTTCGCCTACAATCTCTATATCGACCCTCCTCTTGGCCGAGCGGGAATGTCGGAAAAAGAGGTGCGCGAAAGCGGGCGAAAAGCTCTGGTTGCCCGCATGCCGATGACACGGGTCGGAAGAGCAAAAGAAAAAGGGGAAACCCGCGGCTTCATGAAAATTTTTGTCGATGCGGAGTCGGAGCAAATTTTAGGAGCAGCCCTACTTGGTGTTGGATGTGACGAGGTGATCCATCTCATTATCGACATCATGTACGCAAAAGCTCCATACACCGTCATCCGCGATGCGATGCACATCCATCCGACAGTATCAGAGCTCATCCCCACCCTTCTCAGCGAACTAAAACCCCTTACCTGAACCTACCCAAAACCAAAACTTTTGATTTTTCTAGTATTTTTCAAGGATTCCCAGCCTTCCTGCTCATGGCTATACCTGAAGCAAAAATTCTTTTTAGAAAATGGGGAGAAGTGATACGGTGTGACCTAATTTTATTATCTGCAAAAACATGGAGTGCTTTGATGAAAAACAGACGACAAATCCATCCGATCTTCCTTTTTTTATTCAGTCTGTTCACTCTAGGAATACCCCATCTTCACAGCGATCTCTTCGTAAATGAAACTCCAGTTACGATCATCCAGGGGCCACAATCTTCTCTCAACCGCCCTGAGGGAGCTTCTTTTTCTCCATCAGGCAATTGCCTCGTGATTGCCAACTCCTCTGGCTGCTCTCTTACGTTTTACAAAAGAATCGGTGACTCAGGAGGTAAATATGAAATAGCACCATCCTTTGTCATCAAAGACTCCAAACTTTTAAATTATGCCCACGATGTCGCCTTTTCTCCTTGTGGACAATATGTAGTAGCAGCATGTCGAGAAAGCAATACCCTTGCCTGCTACAAAAGAAAAAAAGGAAGTGAAATTGCCTTTATCCGAAGGCCCCATTGGCTCATAGAGGGCTTTCACAAGGCAAAACTCCATAAGCCTACTAGTATCGCCTTCTCCCCCTGCGGGCAAATCATAGCTGTAGCCAATCGCATGGGCAACTACTCGACAAATTTCTACGCGCAAATTCCGGGTGGAGATTTTCAGTTCGATCCCGTTCCTTTCCAAACAATCACTGCAGAAGAGCTAGCGAAACATAATGTAAGTGCTTCGCACGGCCTTGCCTTTACCCCAGATGGAAACCACCTGGCTACAATGCATAAAAGTTGGTGGCAAACTCCATCGGGAGAATCGGCCTTCACATTCGCAGACAAAGAAAGCCTTGGCGATATGACCTGTCATTTCTCCCTCTCCAATGTCGAACTTTATGGCTGCACCTGTCTACATTCGATTGCCTTTCATCCTTCAGGAAAGTACTTGGCCGCAACTCACGAGAGTGGAGATGTCATTATTTTCGAGAAAGTCGCAGCCTCTAATGAGTATGTCTCTATGACCAGCATATCAATCGATAAAAGAGGAAAGCACGAAGGGCCTAAAGGGATCGCCTTTTCCCCCTGCGGCCGCTACTTAGCCGTCACAACAGTAGCTAATTTTGTCCTCATCTATGAGGTCGAAGAAATTGAAGCTAAAAGTTAGCCTGACCAATAAAAAGTAAACACCTCAACGAAGGGAAAAAATGTTTCCAGCTTTTCTCATCGCACTTCAACTTTTAGTTGTGACTACCTGTCACCTTTTTGGCACAGTCGTTGTCAGTGACCATCCTATTGAGAAAATTAAAGGACCTAAGAGTCATCTTGATCAGCCAGAAGGACTCGCTTTTTCCCCGAGCGGAGACTACCTCGCTGTCGCGAATGCAAGAAATAACCACCTGACTATCTATGCTCGCACTGGCAATGACGGGCCTCATTACGCATCTACCCCTGCCTGCATCGTAGAGAACGCAGAATACTTCGAGTATCTCCACGAAGTTGATTTTTCACCCTGTGGAAACTTCTTAATCGCCGCATCAAGAAAAACACATAGCGTTGTCTGTCTGAAGCGAAAGGATTCTGAGGCAATCTCCTTTGAGACGACACCCCATTGGGTTTTTGACCATAAATCGGTTCCAGAGCTCAAGACAACCGCCGATGTCGCCTTTTCTCATTCTGGAGAGTTCCTGGGAGTAGTCAATCGGACAGGTGACTCGACAATCGTTCTCTTTAAGCAACTCAGTGATATGGAGTGTCATTATGACCCTTCTCCATTTCAGGTAATTTCAGAAAGTGCCCTTTTAGAATACGACATTGCCCCTTCTCATGGACTTACTTTCTCACCGGATGGGACAAAACTCGCAATCACCACTAAGAGATTCCATGGAAACACTAGGGGAAAACCCTCTCTGATGATTTTTGAAAAAGAAACTGACAAAAGAGGTGAGCCTCGCTTTGTCCCCTCTTTTATTTTTCCATTCCCCAAAACCGTTTGTCCACACGGGGTCGCCTTTCATCCTTCGGGGAGATACCTTGCACTTACAAACTCCGAGGGAGAAGTACTGATTTTTGAAATGGAAGCAGACGAGAACACCTTTACTATTGCCCTGCGAATCCCAATAGAAAGAAGAACTACCGTTGATACAAGAGGAATGCAAGAGACCGCCAAAGGAGTCGCTTTTTCTCCCTGCGGGAATTATCTCGCATTCTCGACGATGAATGACTCGATTCTTGTCTATGAATTTCAATGTGATGAGCCGCCTCAAACTTGAACTGACTTGGCGATTTTACATGAACTGAAAATGTCTCTTTACATATATCCTTCCAATCAATTTTACTCTTCTTTTTGACTCAAGATATCAGGAACACCCCTTGCTTGGATCATTGAATTTAAGGAAATGTATATCAAATCACTTAGAACAGGTCTTTTTAAAGCCAAATACCTAGAGGTAGCCAGAATGAAATTCCCATTAATGTTCCTAATCCTCTCGATTACCCTAACTGGGAATGCATACGCTTTTCATTCGTTAGACGGAGTAAGCTTAGATGAGTATCTAGTAGAACAGGGAATCAGTCATTTCCCCGATGGACACATTCGTTATGGGGGAACAACTCAACCAGACTTCTTTCTCGACCTTTTGAGTAAACATCCAGAAATTCGAGTCATCGGAGAAGTGGGCTTTAATGCAGGGCACTCTAGCGATCTCTTCTTGAGCGCGAGAAAAAACACCGAAGTCTACTCTTTTGACATTATGCAGCATCCTTATGTAAGACATGGGAAAAAATACATCGACCTCAAATACCCGAGCAGACACACCTTAACCGCAGGGAACTCAGTATTCTCAATCCCCAATTTTTTTAGCCAAACAGAAAGGCCGATTTTTGACCTAATTTTTATCGATGGCGGGCACACAGGACAAGTACCATTTCACGATATTCTCAACATGAGGTATTTTGCCCACAAAAACACTATTGTTGTTGTTGACGATTACAGCTATCCAGATGTAAAAAAAGCGCTCGACAAATGCGCAAATAACGACCTGCTCGTCATCGACAAAGTTTTTCGCTCTAAGCATAAAGTTTGGGCAATGTGTAAATATTTGTATAACTAAACAATTAGGTTATAGCCACTTACAACAATTTAATCAAGGCTACAAGCAATTCGCACAAAAACAATGAGGCATTAATGTTCAACAAGAACAAACTAACTACTCCTTTTCAGAATTTAAAGACTCTGCTACTTTCTCTCCTTCTTCTTTTCACCACTTCGCAGGCCCATAGCCTATCAGTCACTCTTACAGAAAGACAACTTTGCGATCTTGAAATGTTGATCGTAGATGGGTTTGCTCCTCTTAAGGGATTCAACACGCAAAAGGATTACGAGAGAATTGTCTCTCATCTGCGCCTCTCAAATGGAAATATCTGGCCCATCCCCATCGTCCTCGATATTGATGAGAGCCTCTCTGATCAAATTGCAATTGGAGATACGCTCAATCTCGAAAATAAAGAGGGACTCACTCTCGCGATTCTCAATGTAACAGACCAATGGAGACCCAATAAAAGGTTAGAAGCGATCAACGTATACGGAACAACTGATAAAGCCCACCCTGGTGTCGCCTATCTTTTTGAACAAACCAAAAATGTCTATATCGGTGGCCCGATCACTCCAGTAAACCCTCCTGTTCATTACGATTTCACTGACTTAAGAAAAACCCCAAAAGAGTTAAAAGCCTATTTCGCTGAGAGAGGAATTGAGCAAGTCGTCGGCTTTCAAACACGAAATCCCATGCATAGAGCCCATGTTGCGATCACAAAGATTGCTATGGAAGAAACAGGAGCTCATCTATTGATTCAGCCAGTCGTTGGTCAAACAAAGCCTGGAGATATTGGTTCCTCTGCCAGAGTGCGTTGCTATAGAAAGATTCTCAACCACTATCCTGAAAATAGCACATCACTGAGCGTTCTTCCCCTTGCAATGCGAATGGCTGGACCAAGAGAAGCTCTTTGGCATGCCCTCATCCGCAAAAACTATGGCTGCACCCACTTTATTGTAGGAAGAGATCATGCAGGCCCAGGGGTCGACAGCTTTGGGAATCCCTTCTACGGCCCTTACGAAGCTCAGGATCTGGTAAAACGATTCTCTAGAAAAATTGGCATCGAGCTCGTTCCCTTCCCTGAAGTGGTCTATGTAAAAGAAAAAGAGATCTATCTTCCAAGAACAGAGCTAGAGCCAGGAATGACTGAGTTGAAAATCTCCGGAACAGAATTCCGCAGAAGATTGCAATTAGGCCTTGAAATCCCCTCCTGGCTTTCTTACCCAGAAATCATTGAAGAGCTCCGCAGGATCTCTCCTCCCCGTTCTCGGCAAGGGATCACCCTCTTTTTCACCGGATTCTCAGGAGCAGGTAAATCGACCATTGCGAGTGCTTTGAGCGCTAAGCTCTCTGAACTCCAATACCGGCCAATCACCATTTTAGATGGGGATTACATCCGAAAAAACCTCAGCTCAAAACTCGGATTTTCAGCAGAAGATCGTTCAGCGAATGTTCGGCGTGTGGGATTTGTTGCCAATGAAATCACAAAAAATGGTGGACTTGCCATTTGCGCACTGATTGCACCCTATGCCAGCGACCGTGAACATAACAGAGCTCTCATCAACGGTGGTGGTCGATATATTGAAATTCATATCGCAACTCCAATCCACGTTTGCGCCGCAAGAGATGTCAAAGGGCTCTATGCCAAAGTGCAGAAAGGGATCATCAAAAACTTTACTGGAATCGATGATCCATATGAAGCCCCAAAAAATCCAGAATTGGAAATCGATACTACCGATCTGACTATCGCAGAAGCCGTAGAAGAGATCGTCAATTTTCTGCGAACTGAAGGATATTTGCCAGAAGAGGCATAACCCATAGACAAAACGTTATGAGCTCCTAGTACTAGTTTTAGGAGCTCTTTCTACATTCCCAGGGAAATTCGACCCAGTCATTGATCTCCTCTCCCCAAAAATCTGGATATTCAGGACTATTTTCTTTTACATATAGGGATGCGACCTTCACCGCCTTTGCCCCATATTCCGTGAGGAGGAGTTTTTTGATCATTCGTATCGTAGCACCAGTATCGACAATATCATCGATGAGAAGAACATTTTTCCCTCGGATTGATCCCTTTTCTGGTCCATAAGCGACTTTAAGAGACTTCTGCTCTCTTCCTACATAAGAGCGTGCTGAGATAGTAGCGACATTTTTATTCTCTAGTTCAACAGAAAATAGCGCCGTTGGCACCAACCCCCCTACACTCACCCCAAAGAGAACATCGATCTGATTCGGGTCGATTTTCTGACAGATTTCGCCTACGATATCATGCACTTCATCCCAGCTTGGCTGGATCATCGAGGCCCCTGGCATCTCACTTCCGGAAAGAGGGTCGTGTGTGGTTAAAGAAATAAAAATGAGAAATGTAGCAATAGCAGGTCTATACATGATGACACCTTTAGTTGAAAACGCTTGATCAGAAAATTTGCTTCAAGTTCTTTGGAACTATTGCCTTTGATATTTTGCCTTCCGTGAAGAATAATCACAAGGGCATTTGCTAGCCAAGAGCCTTCTCCTTTAAGGGAAAAAATTGTCATGTATAGAGACTTGAAGCAAAGATGATTCCCGCCTAGAAAATCCTAAGTACCCGTCCTCTTAGCACCCACCTGAATGGTCGTCCCATCGAATTTCGTCAGAGAAAAACCAGAAAAGTCCTCGTTGAACAAGAAAGCTTCATTCTCAAGGATATCAATGGCGACTTCTTCACCCAAAAGCAGCCCGTCGATCCCGTCACTCCGGTAATGCACTCCCCCATGATCTCGCCCAAGAGCGATATTGGAGGCGAGTTTATTTAGCTCCCCGCCTACAGTCAGCGCACCTCCAAATGGGACGAGCACTGTGTTTGCTGCATTCGGCTCTAGAGGACTTGGAATGACAAAAGCTTCATTAAACATGGCCTTCAAGATCGTAACCGCCGCTCCCATAAGAACCGCATGCCCTGCGGGATAAGAGGGATGCGTAGGACTCCCCTCTGGATAAGCCTGAGGGAGAAAATAAGAAGAAAAAGCAGTAAAAATTTCGCCCAAAACAGATGCAGTGATGAGATCAGGATGGATCCCCAGGTTAATCCCATTTGCTACCTGCTGCTGCACATAAAACCCGAACTCCTCCGGTCTTAGCCTCCGATTCACCTGCCACTTTTGGTACCAAGCGGCTTTCAACCCCTCTTGGATAGCGGCGCGTGTTAGCTCAAGTATTTCGCTAAACCCAAATGTGACAAAACCATCTTGAGTGGGATTTGAAAGGTAAGGATTATTCGGATCGAGAGCAGTTGGCCCCAAATTATTGAGAAAGAAAAGAGCACTCAAGGCCGACTGCCCTGGGGAATCTACATGGACATATTCCGATAAATCGCGCGCGGTCCTGATAAACCTCGGGACGGGATCATGCATGATCGAGGCACCTGTATCTCCCCCACTTTCGACCGTAAACCAATCGGTAAATGTCGTCATAAAGTCATTCGCCACACCCGGTAATGGAACCTTCTGTTCAGGAGGAATGGTCGTATTTCCATAAGGGATCGTTTGGTATAAAAATTGAGAAATATAGGGACCTGTAAGATCTCCCGGAGTATTGCCTCTCAAAAATGTTACCGGAGTGACAACTCCACCTATTTTTGGGCCTCTAAAATCGGAAAGAGTATTGAGTTCTGCAATGGCCGCAAGGGCAGTAGCATTGGTATCAAAGTCATTGAAAGGGACATCACGCACTAAAACAGTCCAATAGAGTTCGACCATCTCCCCTGCAGTCTCAGCAGAAGCAAATGTGGGAGCCGGGCGGATTGGGTTGATCCAACAATCGTTGCCCATAAGTGTATAGGCTAAAGAGGCTTGAGGATTTACAAGTTTTCGAATTCCCAACCCAATCAAAATCTTATTGAAATCCGAAGGTTTCCCCGTCCCAAGCGCATAACGGAGTGATTCGAATGCAGCCCGATCGACGAAACCTGAGGGAAGATGTTGGAGGGACTTACTAAAACTCCCCCTTAGATCTTCATAGAGCTTTTCATCGCCATTGGAACTCTGTTTGGAAAGGCTCTTCTGCTCATCGAAATCAGCAACACTCGACTTATCTGTATGAGCATATATCCGTCTAAGTGCTCTACGAATGTGAAAAAACTTCTCATCCGAAATACTATATCCAGAAACAAACGAGGCCAGTACAAAGATAAGGCATATTTTCTTTATCATCTCAAACACCCACACTAAAATTCATAACCGAAAAGAAGTCTAAGCCCGAGGCTCCATCTCCTAAGAGACGGGATATCTAGAGGGACACCATCGGAGTTTTTCTCCCGGACTTTGCCAAATTTATTCCAATCAAAAAAGGGAACCACTCCGAGCCAAAATCCGCAACAACAACAATCATCAGCAAACTGTATCGGAGATTCTACTCGGAAAGCATATTTGCAAGAGGTATCTAGGTCACTCGAGAGAAGCCTCAAGCAAGAGTTCACATCTGGCCGATACTCAAACTTCACTCCCCAAGTATTGCAATTGCAGAAAGTCCAGTCCAAATAAAAACCAACGGGAACGAAAAGCTTGTTGTATTCAAAACAAAGAGCCGCAGATTTGGGATCTTGCTCATTTTGGAAACGATTCCATCCAAAACCCGCATAGGGCTGAAAGCACAATTGGTCACAGCAAAAAGAGAAATTCGCTCCAAGTCTCCCAACGACAAAATACTCTTGCAAACAACTTCTCTGACAAGGCGTGCCTGTAATCGGACCCGCATCCCAGGTCCCCTCGAACTCTACATTAGAAAAAACATATCCACAGCAGAATCCAAGCCCCGCAGTCACCCCTGCTGAATACCCTTTCAATTCATTAGGATTATTGAATTTGAGATTCGTATAGTTAAAGTGAGGACCCACATAAATATCCCAATCAGCTGCAGCTAATGGAGAGCAAAATAGACAAAGAGCAAAAAGAATTTTCTTCATTTTCATGACCTTAACCATATTAAGGGCCTTGCCAAAAGTCCCTTCAAAGTAATCGCAAACTTACTCAAGGATATATTTAGCTTCTACAAAAAGCACAAGGAATTTTCCATTCTCAAGGGCTATATGATGGGCCTAAAGCTTTCCGTTTGCTATAATTCACTCTTACAACCACTTAAGGAGTATTTGAAATGCAGGTTTTAAAATTTGTGTATTTTCTTGTTCCTATTCACGAAACGGCGCACTGAGGTGGACCCCTTAAAAACTGTCCGATTTTAAGGGGTCCACCTCACCCCTCATAGCTCGGCGCAGGCGGCTGCCTGTGTGGCTTTGAAATGAATGAAAGAAAGCTTGAGAGAGCTAGATCTTAAATTTTACAGAAAAATTGTTGCTTAGCCAACTTTCAGAAAATGTCGGAAGGGATACCAGGAAATTAATACCTTTACTACTCACGTTCGAACCACCACAAAATTCTTGCTTTGATTCTCAATTCTCCCTATATTAATTGTCATATCCTGTCATACGGTAATTGGTCATCACTTAATCGTACTTGAAGGTAATTATGGAGACAAACACATGGCCCACTCTTGCTAAATTAGCCAAGTACTTGAAGCTTAGCTAAACTAATCTCTATCGAATGGTACAGCAGGGTAAAATTCCCGCTTCTAAGATTGGGTTTCAATGGCGTTTCAACCGTATGGAAATCGACGACTGGGTGACAAGTCAAAGGCCGGGTACCGCCACTTCTCAAGAAACCGGACATGGCAACGAACTGAAGGAATCGTAGAGAGGATGAATAGTAAAATTTCAGAACGAATAAACAGTGAGAAAATATATGGAACGAACAGATGTTAATGAAACGCTTACGATGTGGACTGCGATAGGCAGCTTACTCAATGGAAGTGATTATCGAGCGTGTGCTTTGTGGGGTAAAACGTGGGGATGAACAAATATTTATTATTTACACCTGGCCCAGTAAATGTGGCAAAAAACGTGCGAATGGCCATTTGTAAAGACGACATTGGTCATAGAGAGTCTGATTTTGACTGTTTACTGCAAAGTGTTGAGAACAAATTACTAAAGATCTTTGAGATAAAAAACACAGATGATTACCGGGCTGTAGTGATTACTGGTTCTGGGACTGCAGCGAATGAAGCAATACTTTCTTCAGTAGTTGGGGATAAAAATATTCTCATTTTATCAAATGGTGAGTTTGGCGAACGACTGTTCAATATTTCTAGAGTCCATAATAAAAACACTTTTCTACTGGAATTTTCCTGGGGAGAGAGATTGGATTTGGAAAGGATAAAAGCCTATCTGAAAGAACACGAAATTGATATCGTCACTATGGTTCATCATGAGACAAGCTCGGGAATGCTGAACCCTTTAGAAAAAGTTGGTGCATTAACAAAAGCAAACGACTCGATGTTTATCGTAGACTGTGTGAGTAGTGCAGGCGCAGAAGTTATTGATATGGAAAAATGTCACATCGCATATTGTTCTAGCTCAAGTTCAAAGGCGATTGGTTCATATTCCGGGTTGTCATTTGTGATCGGGAAAACAGAAGAATTTAAAAAATTAAAAAATCTTCCGGTAAAAACCACCTATCTGAACTTATACAAATTTTACCATTTTATCGAAACCTTTTCACAGACACCAAATACGCCGGCGGTTCCACTTTTTTATGCCTTGGAGCAGGCGCTAGTCAATATCTTGAATCAAGGGGTTTCCAATCGCCATGCTGACATTAAACGTAAAGCAAATTTTCTGAGACAAGGAATGTTGAATTTAGGCCTTAAGTTCTTGATTGATCAGAAGGA